>JAVEUB010000104.1:0-8903 GCA_034005785.1 Cloacimonas sp. (SeqCode)
ACTACCAGACCATGAATTTTTAACCCAATATATGGGGTCTGTGCCGTAGCTACCCGTTCCAGTAGTGTGGATATTTGACCATCCGGTTGGGACTGCGGGAGTACCTGCCCAAGTACCTTCGAAGGACTCGGATAAGTACTGGCCGGATAGCAAAGCCAAGCTGCTAATTAGCAGCAGAATGAATATAATTTTCTTCATGTTTACTCCTTGAAAGTAAATATGTTGTTTTGCTTTAGTTATTCAGGGGTGGTTAAGTATCCCTGTCTTGTTATTGATGGTTAGAAGAAACCGTGAAGGAAGGGTGCTTTAGTTCAATGCTGCTGCGTTTAGCGTAACGTGCGATGGTTATCTTGTTGCAGGCAGAATTGAGTGTAGGCATATTTCCTCCGCTATATCTCATTGTTTGTTTTTGGAGTATGTAAACGCGCTTTGGTAGCGCACGAAGGTTTTTTTTAATGGGGGGGATTGGAGGGTTGAGGCGCTTTTCTTGCCAATCTCAAAATTGAGCTTAGCATTTTCATAACAGCAGGGTATGGGTTTTGCCATCATTAAAACTCCTCTAAAAGTTCCATCTTGGCGCACTATAAGGCAAAGCACTATTTAGGATACTATTATCTAAGTAATAGAGCTACAATAACGTAGCATTATACCAGTGATTACCTTTCAAGCTTCAGAACCAATGTAAATTACCTGAGATTTACTGTCAAGAGAAATCTGGCTGGCATTCCCCCATTTTTTTTCGCACAAGCTCCTACGCAGGAATGACAAAACGTTTTCGCACAAGCTTAAGCCAGTGAGAGCTATGCTGTGAGGAGTTCCTGCGTCCTCGCAGGAAAGGTCTGCCGACGTCCACGTCGGCAGTGTCAGTAAGGTTGTGAGCCAAGTAGAGCTAAATCAGCGAGAGGCATCGTAGGTGGAACACCGACTTCAGAGCTTGTGCGAAAACTGCAAAACCTTCTGTCATTCCCGCGGAGGAGGCTGTGCGAAAACTGCAAAACTTTCTGTCATTCCCGCGGAGGAGGCTGTGTGAAAACTCCAAAACCTTGTGTCATTCCCGCGGAGGCGGGAATCCAGCCCTGATGATTACCGTTAGGGATGAAACAAATAAAGCATTGCAGTATAGACATCTATCTGCTGTTCTTACATATCTTATAAATGGGCTGGATACCCGCCTCCGCGGGTATGACAAAACGTTTTTGCACAAGCTCCTACGCGGGTATGACAAAGCGTTTTTGCACAAGCTCCTACGCAGGAATGACAATGATAGAACGGAAATAAAGGAAAAAATGGGGGGGAGCTGCTTAGAGTTTGTGTGCTTGCTTTGTTGGTGGGAAGCTGGAGACGAAGGGGGGATGTTGGTTATCCAAGGCAAGCGGTGTTGGGGTTACTGTCGGCGAGACGCCAACAGACCTTGCCAGCGAGGACGCAGGCATTCCAACCTTGCCAGCGAGGACGCAGGCATTCCAACCTTGCAGCTTTAATATCTTTTCAGGGTGCAGCCTTGTGAATAGCGTTCGGCGGGGCGCAGGTATTCAGCATAATCAAAATCAAGCTCTATTAGGGTGTAATCGGGATCATCGTAGCCGGAGAAATACTCATCAAAAAAGAAGCAGCGCTCCGAGGCCTCAGCCTTGAGCGCTGCATTATGAACGATGGAGGCGCGTCCGCTGAACCGGATATAGCCAGTTTGGCCATCTTCCAGCAAGGGGATACACACTTCCACCTGTTTACTGCTTTGAATCTGGTTTACCTTGGAATCTCCGCTGTAGGTGGCGATAAAATAGCGGTCGTCGTGCATAAATAGAACTACAGGACGCACTCTGGCTTGTTTTTTGTCGATAGTAGCCAGGTACACGTATTGGTTTTGTTTCACCCAAGCCATAATCTCTTGTTGCAGAGCAGATTCGTTGGTTTTTGCCATGTGTAATATCCTTTATTTGGGGAATGAAATCCCGGTGATAAAGGCTTGATTTTCGGCGTTGGGGTTATCGGCACGATCGCGGGGAAGTTGTTCAATCTTATGCACAATCTCCATGCCTTTGGTTACTTTGCCAAATACGGTGTGTTTGCCGTCCAGCCAGGGTGTGCCATCTTTTTTGGTGATGATAAAGAATTGGCTGCCGTTTGTGTTAGGTCCGGCATTTGCCATGCAGATGTTTCCATAAAGCGCATGTGCTTTCAGTTTTTTATCGGTGGTGTAGCATTCATCTTCAAAGGTGTAGCCGGGTCCGCCCTGTCCATCGTTACCGCGGATGTCATCCTTGGTATTGGGACAGCCACCCTGGATCATGAAATCCGGGATTACACGGTGAAAATAGGTGCCGGTATAATAATCTTTCTGCGCAAGACTGATGAAGTTTTGCACGGTTTTGGGGGCAAGCTCGGGCCAAAGCTCAAGCTGGATATCTCCATAAGTAGTGGATATCTCCACTTTGGTTATTAAGGTAGGGATTTCTGTTTTTGACACTAAGTCCTCCTTAGACGTTAAGTCCTCTTTAGGAATTATGGTTGGTACTCGTTTTACCTGGCTCCAGATAGTAACCACGGTTAAGATCAGGATTGCCAGGATTAGGGTTCGTTTCAGGGTTTTGCTGTTCATGATATCTCCTTATTTTATGTTAGTGTTGGGGTGGGGAGTGCCTGCGTCCTCGCTGGCAAGGCCTGTTGGCGTCTCGCCGACAGTCACAATAATAACTGCCGACGTGGACGTCGGCAGGCCTTTCCTGCGGGGACGCAGGAATTCCACACCCGCAGGAATTCCACAACCGCTTGACTCCACAACCTCTTCACCTATATACTGCTGCAAAGCCGGTTTTCCTGCAATAATTTCTATAAAAGTGTGGTGCGCAATCCAATCTCCGCAATTGGCATAGAAACCACCCGCGAGGGAGATCAGCTCTGGATTGTGGCTGTGTCCCATCACTACGATATCGGCTTTGTGCTGGTCTATCAGTTTTTGCGCATATAGTTTTAAGCCACGGGTCTTTCTTCTGCGCAAAGTTAGGTTTTCTTTACGTCCGCGGCTGCTGCGGGATAAAAGCGTCCCCAAGCTAAGGGCAAAATCGGGATGCAGCAGGGAAAACAGGTGTTTCACCAAGCCAAGGCGGATTATTTTGCGGTAAACTTGATAGCGGATGTCGTTCACGGTGCGCGTGTCACCATGCTCAAAACGGATTTTAACGCCATCGGCTTCCAGCGTGTAACCATCAGGATAGATTTCGCAACCCAGGTAATCGGGTAAAAAATCGCCAAACCAGAAATCGTGATTACCGCTGATAAAAATAAGGCGCGTACCGGCATCGTGTATATCTGCCAGCACCCGCAGCAGCGGAAAATACTGCTTTACAATGGTAAATTTACCATCGTACCACAGATCAAAAATATCACCCACCAACGCCAGAACATCATATTTGCCGATGCTTTGGCGCAAGAAGCAGATTAGCCTGGCTGCGTTTTGCGAGTCTTCTGCACGGCTGGCATGGTATTTATAATGGCAATCGGAAATGGCTAAGATTTTCAGGGGTGCGGGAGTGCCTGCGTCCTCGCAGGCAAGGTTTGTCGGCGTCTCGCCGACAAGGTCTGTTGGCGTTTGGGCGGCAAGGTTTGTTGGCGTTTGGGCGGCAGTTAAACTAATTACTTCCGACGTGGACGTCGGAAGGCCTTTCCTGCGGGGACGCAGGAACTCCAAAGCTATCACTTATTCATCACATAGTTCAGGATATTCACCCCGAACTTCAAAGCTTTATCGCGCACAGCAGGTGGATCATCGTGGGTGCCGGGATCAGCCCAGCCATCGCTGATGTTGCTTTCGTAGGTATAAAGGCAAATCAGGCGGCCATTATCATCAAAGATTCCGAAAGCCTGGGGTGGCTTTTCGTCGTGCAGGTGAATCTTGGGTATGCCGGAGCTAAAATCATAAAAACTGGTGAAGAGGGGGAATGAATTATCCAGCAAGGTAAGTTCTCGTTCAGGGAAGATTCGTTTTATTTCACGGCGGAACGAGGCATCCATGCCATAATCGTCGTCCGCATACAAAAACCCTCCGCGCAGCATCCAGGTGCGTAAGTTTTCTATTTCCCGCTCGCTAAAACGGATATTGCCATGCCCCGTCAAGTATAAAAAGGGGTAATCAAACAGCTTGGGATCGGAGGCTTTTACCACGCTTTGATCTGGGGGGAAGGCGGAATTCAGCACTGAATTGGCGTATTTAGCCAGATTGGGCAGCACTTCGGGATCGTTATACCAATCCCCTCCGCCATCATATTGTAAGCGGGCAAATCCTGTTTTTGCAGTAGTTTCCACCCCTGCCAGGAAAGGTAGCAAGAGCAGCATGCCCAGAACCAGCAATACACGATACAAAATTAATTCTCTATCTTTAGTTCTATGCACAGGATAGCGCCGCCAACCAGGGCATAAAAGCAATTGGAAAAGCTATCGTATGCCGATAAAGCACGCAAATCTTGTTTCAGGGTTAAGCTGCTAAGGGTTTCCCCTCTTGCCGTATCTAACACACTGATGCCTCTGCTGGAGGGGACTACAACGATGCTGCGATCCAGGCGGGGATCATCTGTGCTGCGGATTTCGATGGGGTTGCTGCGGTTTGTGGCAATGCTTTCGGTAGGCAAGGTTTGTTGCCAAAGGGTGGAGCCATCATCTTTCAAGCCATAAACTTGCCGATTAGCCAGGCTGATCATCAGGCTGCCCTGTCCGTTTAGCACAGAAAGGATATCATCGGGGAAAGCCTTGCTCCACAGCAGTTGTCGGTTCTTTTTGGCGAAGGCATTAAGGCGGTTATCGCTTGCCACATAGATGTTATTAAGGCTGAACGCGGGAGAGATTGTTGTGGAAGAGGGTAAATCTGCGCTCCAGGCAACCTGCAAGCTGATATTGCGAGCGGGAAGGTTTACAATGCGATCCATGTAGTTACGGATATCTTCGGTATTAATATTCAAACTGGTGGGGATTTGCTCCAGCCGCAGAGTTTTTTCATTCTGAAAACTGAGGCGAAGTTTGTGCACCACCTGATCGATGCTGCGGTTGCCAAACACCATATATATAGCAGTTAACACGGTAAGGGTGATTAGCACCCAACTGCTTATCTGCAGGCGGGATAGCTTGCGTTTGTGGGGTTTGATCAGGCGTTCTTTGCCATCCAGAATTAACCACAGCGGGTTGTCTTCGGTGGCATAAGTTTCTATCAGGGTAGCGATTGTGGCAGGATCGGATACACGTGGCAGGATTTTTGCTGCTAATTCCCCAGAAAGCGCAATGAAACTTTGTTTTTCCTGAATGTGTAAGCGGTTTACTTTTAGGTTCAGGTCTTTATCGGCGTAACCAAACAGCTGCAATCCGTCCTGGCTCTGCACCTGGTAATTGTGCCAGTCCTTGCCAACGCTGCGGATCTTTTTGGCATCGGTTACTACGCAAAAGATGCGGCCACTTTGCACATAGTACAGCTCATGATCGTATAACACCCCAAAGAACAAGGAAATCCCTTTTTCTGTTAGGTCGCTTTTGCGCATACGGGCGTGCAGTTTCCAATGCTGATCGGCAAAGAATTGCTTCAGCCACTTCTCAACTTCCAGGCGGGAAACACTGTTAATAGAGGAGTTTAAGATTTCCAGCTTGATCTCGGCTACGATCTCTTCCAGAATGTTGTCTTTTTCCGGGTGCCAAAGCAGCAGGAACCAGGCAAAACGGCCGTCCCTGGAAGCGTTGTATTCGCAGATGCTGCGGGGAGGAGAAGCTTCACGGCTTTGCAGAGCTATCATGGTTTAATTCCACCAACGGAAAAAGCTGCGCCAGGTAACCCGGATCAGAGTAGGGATATCCATCAGCATATTTGTGTAAGAGGCGTTAGCCAAAGGGCACCAGCATTCTTTTTTGTGAATGGAGCGGCGTTCCAATTCGGCTGTGGGAGAGAACCAGATTTTGCGGAAGTTATACTTATTCTCGCGCAGGCTGCCCAGGCTATTGGCTTTGATGCAGCAGCTCCAAAGCTCGCCATCGGGAGAAATCTGAGCAGAGGCAACCCCGGAGTAACAAGGAATAATCTGCTTTTGATCGCGCATGATCTTCTTCACTAAGTTGTAATACTCTATTCTAAAAGCCTGCGTAACCTTGTTCATGCCCTTGTACTGGCCATTCTTGATGCGGTGAATCAGGTAATCCACAGCGCTTTTGTAGGCTACCAGGGACGGAGTGATATCGGCGCCCATGGTATCAAGCTCCACCCGTTCTTCGGCGATCTCGGTGATATAGCTATCCGGCTGCAAACGCATCAGTTCGTTGGCAATAGAGGAAAATCCATCTACATTGAAACGAGAGATAACGGTGTGAATACCCACATTCAGATTGGGCAATTTCAGCGCTTTGAGGCCATGAAAAGTGGATAGAGCTTTTTTATAGTTACCCGGCACATTGCGGATATTATCGTGCTGCTCTTCAATGCCATCCATAGAAACATTGATTATTATCTGAGCCTTGGGGCAGGCTTTGGCTATTGCTTCCGTTTTATCTACAATGGTTTTCACCAAGAGACCGTTGGTGGGAATATTGATGATGCGCGGGTGGGAGATTTTATAGATTTCGGTAACCACTTCGGCTATATCGCTACGCAGGAAAGGTTCTCCGCCACTGAAAGTGATCCAGTAAGGACTGTGGCCAATACTGCGGAAGATTTTCCGATATTCGTCCACGCTTAAGTTTTTTGCTTGTTTCTTCCATATTTTGCACGTGTTACATCGCGAATTGCAGGTGTAAAGCAGGCTTACAGTATAGTTCATGGGCATGATACGCGGCGCACCCAGGTGCTTCATTAGCCAGTATCCGATTATGCGCAGTAGTATAAAGATCATTTCAGCTCATTTATCTTATATTTTTTGGTTGAAGTTGCGATGTCCCAGGTAAAAGGATTCTTTCCCCGCACATAGTAATCCCAGCTTCCCAGCATGCGGCACAGCATTTCTAAAGCTACCACTAAGGATATCTTACATAAGTCAAAAGGATTATCCCGCAATTCCTGCAGGAGCACCGCCACCAGTGTTCCCTTGTCTTGGGAAACCACTTTGTAAGCCTGGCGGGAGGCAAGCCAGAGGTGACCATTTTGGATGCGGCGACGCTGTTTTATGAAGTCAGCCAGGTTTTCCGGACCCTTGTTATGAATAATCGCCTCGGGAATATAGCGTAGGGTCAATCCGGCTTGGCGTACCATGGCTTCAATGCTGGCTTCATCCACAGCTGAATCCTTAGGAATGCCGTCCATCACTTTACGAAAAGCGATCATTTCGCCAAGTTTTGGGGATAGCAGAGCCATGCGATGATGCAAGCGCCACAGCAATTGCACAGCATAGCCCATAAAAGTTTTGTCGCTATTTACAGGAACAGGGCGTCCGCCACTGGCTCCTAAGCGTTTATCACTAAAGGCGGAAACAAGCTTTTCGATCGTGGTGGGCGCAGGGATTACATCGCCACTGATAATTACCAGTATCTGCTGTTTTGCGGCAGCCATAAACAGGTTTATCGCGGCAGATTTACCTTCGCGCTTGGCTTGAGTGATTAGCTGGACTTTAGGATTTTGCTGGGAAAAAGCACTAACAAGATCGTCTGTGCCATCGATGCTGGCGCTGGAAACAACTATTATCTCCGCTATCTCGCACAGGGTAAGGGCTTGGGTGCATACCGCTGCTAACAGCCGGGTAATATTATCAGCTTCGTTATGGGCAAAGATTCCGATGGAACAGGAGATTTTATCCATTATTTGGGAGGGATGTTTCCGGGTACGTTCTGCTTGATTTCCTTGTTTATGGCATCCAAAATGCCGTTGATAAACTTGCCGGTGGTTTCGCTGCAATACTTCTTGGCAACTTCAATGGCTTCGTTTATCACCACAGGCGGAGGCGTATCGGTGAACAATAATTCATAAGAAGCTACGCTGAGGATACTGCGATCCAGATGTGCAATGTGTGCCAAGCTCCAGTTATCGGTTAGTTTATCTATTTCGGTTTCGATGGCTTCAATGTTGATAATCGTGTTTTTTATCAGGTCGTCAGCGAAGGCATAAACGGGAGAATTGAAGGGGATGTTTTCGGATGAGGCAAGGCTCTGCAGCACTTCAGGGTATTCGCTTAACAGGCTGTACTCTCTAAACTCGCCCTCAATTTCGGCAAATTCCAGAGAATAAAGGCATTGTACAGCCATCTCGCGTGCTTTACGCCTTTGACCCATTTCGCATCTCCATAAGTAGATTCAGCATTTCTAAAGCTGCTGTGGCTGCGCTGAAACCTTTGTTTCCGGCTTTTGTGCCGGCACGTTCGATGGCTTGTTCCACACTGTCGGTAGTAAGAATGCCATAGATAACCGGTTTGTGGCTGCTTAAGCCCACCTGGGCTATGCCTTTGCTTACTTCCGCACTCACGTACTCGAAATGGGGAGTAGCACCACGAATTACTGCTCCAAGGCAGATGATTGCATCAATATTGGGATCCATCGCTGCTTCCTGGGCAATAAGCGGTATTTCGAAAGCACCGGGAACCCAGATAACCTGAATATCCTCTGTTTTCACCTCGTGGCGAAGCAGACAATCCAGCGCTCCATCCAGTAATTTATGGCCGATAAACTCGTTGAATCGGCTAACTACCAAGGCGATACTGAATCCCTTGGATACCAGTTTTCCTTCTATTGTTCTCATTTTATCTCTCCTTAAAGCAGATATTACTGTCCTGAAATGCCATTATTTACACGTGGGGAATTAGTTCAAGGAAAATCTTCAGGATAGCCCAGAATCACTGCTTCTGTCATTCCCGTGGAGACGGGAATCCAGCCCTGATGAATCCCAGTAGGGATGATGTTAATTAGCCACCGAAGACACCGAAAACACCGAAACTCCTTGTCATTCCTGCGGA
>JAVEUB010000105.1:0-2774 GCA_034005785.1 Cloacimonas sp. (SeqCode)
ACAAAACCTGGAGGTTTGAACACGTTTTAGCCATTCCCTGGTGGGTAGATATGCAATTGGGCAGTACCCTGGGCAATGCCTATTCGCTGCCATCTTTGTACGATATGTATTGGATTGGGGATTCGGAAACGCAGGGGAATGCAAACCTGAAAAGCGAAACTTCTTCCGGCACAAGCTATTGGGCAAGCATCAAGCACCCCTTGTTTGGCTGTAAGGCAGCGTATTACTTTAACAGCATAGAAGACCTTATTCAGTGGCGACAGGTGTATCTCTTTGGGGTAACCTGGAAACCCGTAAATGTAGGCAAAGCAGAGATTAGCAACTGGGAGTTTGAAGCAGAACTGAACCCCCTCAAGTGTGTAAGCTTGAATGGAAGCTTCACCCTTAGCCATGCAAAAGATATGTCCCGTACTGTGGATGGTTTGCCCTCTTCCACCTACAATAAATGGCTAATCTACACGCCGCAGCAAAGAATCCAGGCAACATTGAAGCTTGCCGACGAAACAAAGGGAGTGCAGCTAAAATTTAACCACAATGGCATTCAGTACAGCACTGCTGATAACTTGATTGATCCTTTACCGGCAGTAACTACAATCGATGCAAGCTCGTTCTACAAGCTGAATTATGCTGCATTTGAGCTTGTTCTGGAGCTAAAACTAAACAACCTGCTGGATAAACGTTACGAAATTTATGCCTATATTCCTCAACCCGGCTTCAATTGGTCTGTAAGCACTGCGTTGAGCTTTAAAATGTAGCAATCTGGCATTTCTTTACTATTTGGAGAGTAGATTATTAATGTTTACACGGATTAGACCGATTAAATTAGGCATTCCCCCAATTTTTCCTGTCATTCCTCCGCAGGAATGACAATGATAAAACGGAAATAAAGGAAATAATGGGGGAATGCTTGGACAGGTAACAAATCCTTGACGTATAAGCCACCCTATATAAATTTGGCATCGTGATTTAGGTGGTGCTTAGCACAAAGGTAATAGGGAATTCCGATTTAATAACGGAAGCGGCCTCCGCCACTGTATGCAGCACAAAGGTTTGATGCAGTCACTGTGAAAATGGGAAGACTTTATCATCGGCCACTTTAGGCAAACCGCTGCGAGCCAGGAAACCTGCCACCAAGTCGGGAAAGTATCCGCGGAGCGATGGGTACAATTTCGCTAAAACGTTCATCTAAAAGTCACAAATATTTCAGAGGTGAACTACCATGACAGATCTCAGAACTATCTTTAGCGGCAGGCAGATAGCTTGCCACCGCGGTGCAATCTGCCTGCTGATAATTATCTTAGCAGCGTCAATAAACCTTCTTAACGCCGATACCATCTATGTGGTAAACTCGCAATCGCGCACCCTTAGCCGCATCGATACCGCCACCGATAATGTGCAGAATGTATTTGCGCAACTGGGCAATATCCCAAACAAGGTAGTGGTGGGCGAAGATTATCTGTGGAGCGTGAATTCAGGTGATAACGCAGTTCAGAAAATTGACCGTGAAACAGGAGCTGTGCTGGCTAACATCTTGGTAGCCAATGGCTCCAATCCTTGGGATGCCTTTCTGCACGAAGGCTTTCTGTATGTAACCGGGTTATTTACAAATAAAGTGTATCGCATCAACACCCAAACTGGATTGGTAACTGGTAGTGTAAGTGTTGGTTATGCTCCCGAGGCATTGTGTGTGGTAGGAGGCAAGCTTTACATCTGCAACGCCGGAAATTATGCGCAAAACTACAGCGGTAGTTCTGTTTCGGTAATCGATATCGCATCATTTAGTGTATTAAAAACCATCTCTGTAAATGCCAATCCGCAATATATCACTCTGCACAACGGTTTATTGCACATTTCCTGCACGGGCAACTGGACAGATGTGGCAGGGAGTATCACCATTATTAATCCAATCACCGATACCATTACCCATACGCTTCCACTGGGAGGAACCCCTGGCAGCATCTGGATTAACAATCAAAACCAAGCTTATGTGGCAGATAGCAATGGAGTAAATCTTTACAGTTACCACGCTATGGATTTCAATATAACCCATGGAGCCGATAATCCACTTGCAGGAGGTGGTTCGGAAGTGGGGGGAAGCCCTACAATGCTGGCTGTGCTGGTTCCCAATTGGGGTAGCAGTGCCACGGTAAAGATATTTCGTCCCGATCTAAGCAATTGGAAACAATATACAGTCGGCATGGTACCTACCGATATGAAGGTAGCCCCAAGTAGTTCGGCAATAGAAGATGCACTGGTAAGCCAGCCTATCAAAATATCTACTTACCCAAATCCGATCCGGGCAGGAGAGCTACTTCAGTTTTCCAGCGCAAAAGCTCTGAATGGCGAACTCAGCCTTTACAATCTGAAAGGTCAGCTTATTGCCAAACAGCACTTTAGCGGAGAGAGCAATGCGCTTTCCACTTCCAATCTGGATTGTGGCTGCTATATTTACAAGATCAGCACCGATGATGACAAAAAAGGGAAACAAGCAGTTACAGGTAAGGTAATAGTAGTCCATTAACTTTAGCCAGCCTGAAGAGATTTTAGCTTCCACTCAAGGGTTTCATTCCAAGCTTTCATTCCAAGCTTCCACTCAACGCTTGCAGATAACATTTCAGATAACATGGAATCAGAAAAATCTCGGCATTTTTGTTCCTTGCTTTACAGTCTTAATCATGCGACCATCAAGCCTTAATCAAGCCTTAATTATTAAGACTTGATTAAGAGGGGATAAAGAAGTGATTAACGCCTTCAAGCAAGGAAGAGTCTGGCTA
>JAVEUB010000105.1:2784-8899 GCA_034005785.1 Cloacimonas sp. (SeqCode)
TTTCGTAAACGAGCCAAACGAGCGAATTTGACTTAAAAATCTGCGTCGTCGAGCTATGAAGATAAACGTAAATACTTTAGCAGCAGATTTTTGAGTTAAAACGCGGGCTACGCTGTAACGTGAACCACAAAAACCACACCAAAACCACGCCAAATACCATGCCAAAAACAAATCCAGGCACGAAGAAGCGGATAGAAGTTATCAGACAAGTTCAAAAAAACCAGCCTCCCTGTGGCAGTTTAGGATTGACAATATCCGCTATACACAGGATTTGGTATTTTTGGTAAAAAAACGTTATGGAGCTTGAAAAATGGCTCCAACTATTTGAGAATCATTGGAGATAAGAAGATTGAGTAAGAATAAACAAACTGCGATAGAGCCGATTCGGGAAAAGAATTATGCCGAATGGTATCAACAGGTGATCAAAGCTGCCGATATGGCAGAGAACAGCGATGTGCGTGGCTGCATGGTTATCAAGCCCTGGGGCTATGCGATTTGGGAAAATATCCAGCGTGCTTTGGACATAATGTTTCGTGAAACGGGGCATCGCAACGCTTATTTCCCAATTTTTATTCCCAAAAGCTATTTTGAAAAGGAAGCTGAACATGTGGAAGGCTTTGCCAAAGAATGCGCAATTGTTACCCACAGCAGGCTGGAAAATGATGGCAATGGCGGTTTGAAGGTTGCCGGAGAACTCACCGAGCCATACATTGTGCGCCCCACCAGTGAAACCATTATCGGTGCCTCTTTTGCCAAATGGGTGTCCTCCTATCGTGATCTGCCGCTACTCATTAACCAATGGGCGAATATTGTGCGATGGGAAATGCGTACCAGATTGTTTTTACGCACCTCCGAATTCCTTTGGCAAGAAGGGCATACCGTGCACGAAACTGAAGCCGAAGCCATGGAAGAAACCCGCAAAATGTTGGGCGTTTATGCCACCTTTGCGCGTGAATATCTGGCTTTCCCTGTTATTCAAGGTGAAAAAACAGAATCGGAAAAATTCCCCGGTGCGGTTACGACCTATTGCATTGAAGCCATGATGCAGGATAAAAAAGCTCTGCAATCTGGTACTTCGCACTTTTTGGGGCAGAATTTTGCCAAGTCGTCCGGCATCAAATTCCAAAGCCGAAATGGCGAGATTGAATATGCCTGGACAACATCCTGGGGCGTTTCCACCCGTTTGATCGGTGCGTTGATTATGGCGCATAGCGACGATAATGGCTTGGTGCTGCCACCCAAAATTGCACCTTCACACGTAGTGCTGATCCCCATTTATCGAGATGAGGAAGAACACAGCCTGGTGATGGAATATGCTAAAAAGCTGGAACAAAGCCTAAAACAGCTAAGTTTCGAGGGGATAAAAATATACACCGAGCTTGATGATAGGGATCTCACCAGCAGCGAACGAAACTGGTACTGGATTAAAAAAGGGATTCCCCTACGCATCGAAATAGGCCCGCGCGATATAGCCCAAAATACTGTGATGGTAGCACGCCGGGATATGGAGCCCCGTGACAAACAAGCTATAGCAGTAGAAGAACTTAGTGCCTATATCACAGATACTTTATCCGCCATGCAGATTGCCTGTTACCAGCGTGCTCTGGCTTTCCGTGATGCCAATATAATCGATATAGATAGCAAGGCAGAGTTTGATAAGTTCTTTACTCCTAAGAATGCTAACCAACCGGAGATTCATGGCGGTTTTGCCAATTCTCACTGGTGTGGAAGCGCGTCCTGTGAAGAAAAAATTAAAGACGATTTGAAGGTAAGCATCCGCTGCATCCCCTTTGATGCCGTTGAAGAAGCAGGAAAATGTATCTGCTGTGGCGAAGCATCTGCCAAGAGAGTGATTTTTGCTAAATCGTATTAGGCGATGAATTAGTGGAAAGGTGGGAAAGCGGAAAAGTGGAAAAGTGGAAAAGTGGAAAAGTGTAACACATTGAATAGCAATGTTGCAGGGCTTAAGATTCTATTATTGCGTAGAGCAGGACGCTGTTCCTGCTGATAGGGAAAAGTGGAAAGGTGGAAAAGTGAAAGAGTGTAACATATTGATAGTTAGCTTGCTTAACTATAGCTATACTACAGCTTTTTTTCCTGCACTCAAACTCCAAAGCGGGTTTCACTTTTCCACTTTTCCACCTTTCCCCTTTCCCCAAAAAAGGAGCAGTTAGCAAATGACTTCCGCTGTAATAACCATCGGCAATGAAATCCTGCTGGGGACAACGCTAAACACCAATATGGCTTATCTGGGTGCTGCTTTAGCCAAGCTTGGTATCCCACTTGCTTATTCCGTGGTGGTGAAGGATGATCCAGAGCAGATTTTACAGGCTTTGGCAGATACGTGGGGAAAATATGACGTGGTTATTTCTACAGGCGGTTTAGGCCCAACCGAGGATGATCTTAGCAAGGCTGCCATAGCTCAGTTTTTTGGGACTCAGCTTTACTTCGATGAGGTCGTTTGGCAGTATGTACAAAGCTTGTTTGCCATACGGGGAATGAAAACTCCAGAGACAAATCGTAGCCAGGCTATGGTGCCAGCGGGGTTTACAGTGCTGAAAAATGAACGTGGTACAGCTCCGGGGCTATACTATAAAAAAGAGGAAAGCTGTTTTTTTGCCTTGCAAGGCGTACCTCTGGAAATGAAGTACATATTTGAAACCCATATTAGGGGAATATTAAAAACGAGTTATCCCTTTGCTAAACAAGTTTATCAGAAAACCATACATACGCATGGGGTTTCTGAATCCAAGCTGGCAGAGCTGTTTCCTTTAGCTGCCTTACCCAAGGTAAACTGCCCGGAAGAACTATCTTTGGCTTGGTTACCCCAAACCGGAAGAGTGGACCTCCGTTTCTATGGAAGTTCTCAAAAATTGATCGATGAAGCAAGATCAAAAGCCCTGAAAATAGTTGCTCCCTACGTGTGGGGTTTTGATAATGAAGTGCCTGCGCAAGTTTTGTTAAAGCTACTTGTGGAAAAAAATCACACCCTCAGCGCAGCAGAATCTTGCACCGGAGGTTGGCTTCAAAAGCTGATTACCGACCAGCCAGGTTCTTCGCAAGCTTTTGTAGGTGGTGCAGTTAGCTACGCCAATGAAATTAAGCAAAGCTTGCTGCAAGTTTCGGAAAATACCTTAACTGCGCATGGAGCCGTGAGCGAAGAATGCGCATCTGAGATGGTTACGGGAATAAAACGGTTGACAAATTCCAGCCATGCTCTTTCTGTGACGGGGATCGCTGGACCAGATGGTGGTTCGGTAGAAAAAACTGTGGGAACTGTGTATTTCGGCTTTATAGCCGCAACAAAATGTTGGACAATTAAACAAATATTTACCGGGGATAGGGATTCTATACGCCTAAAAGCTGCTGAATTTGCCATTCTCGAATTAATCAAAACCTTACAAGGCAGGAATAATTGAGAGTTCTAATCATAGGCAGTGGTGGCAGAGAACATGCTTTAGCAGAATGTTTTATGCGCAGCAAAGGCGTGGTAAAAGTGGTGGTTTCACCCGGTAATGCCGGTATAGCCATACAATATCAGTGCCAAAACCTTGCCACTCATGATGAAATAATCAATTACTGCACGTCTGAAGCGATTGGGCTGGTGTTTATTGGCCCAGAGCAGCCTATTGCACATGGACTATCTGATAAATTGGTAGCTGCCGGAATCCCGGTTATAGCTCCCAGCCAATATGCTGCACAATTGGAAAGCAGCAAGATTTTTGCCAAAGAGCTAATGCTGAATCAAGGGATTCCTACTGCCAGATACATAATCGCCAAAAACTTGAAAGAAGCCGAAGCGCTTTTAAGCGAATTCAGCTATCCCCTTGTGATAAAAGCAGATGGTTTGGCTGCAGGAAAGGGAGTTTCCATTGCCCATAATCTGGTAGATGCAATGGAAGCATTACACAGCACAGAATTTACAGCGCAAGGAGTAATCTTAGAAGAATTTCTTCAGGGTTGGGAAGCATCTTTATTTGCGATCACAGATGGTCAGCATTTTGTAAGCACGATCTTTGCCCAAGATCATAAGCAGCTTTATGATTATGATACAGGGCCAAACACTGGAGGAATGGGTGCTTATGCCCCGGTTCCCGAAGCCGAAACTTATCGTGCTCAAATTGAGGATGAGATAATTTCTCCCATTCTTGCCGCAATGCGGGAGATGGGACATCCCTATAAGGGAATTCTTTATTGCGGATTAATGATAACCAGCGAAGGACCCAAGGTGATAGAATTTAATTGCCGTTTGGGGGATCCTGAAGCTGAGGTATTACTGCCTTTGCTGGAAACATATCTGATGGATATTTGCCAGGCCATTCTGAGTAATGATGTAATAAATTTGCATGTGGAGTTTAAGAACTCTACGGCAGTAGCAGTAGTTTTGGCTTCTGAGGGATACCCGCAAGAATATGCCAAGGGCTATCCTATTTCTATCCCAGAGCCGTTACCCACAGGAGTATATTTCTGTGGGGTTAGGCGCGCTGAAAAGGGATTTGTTACCTCTGGTGGCAGGGTTTTGTGTGTAACTGGTATGGGAGATAACATTACAGATGCCCGCACGTCAGCATACGCGAAGCTATCCAAAGTGTCATTTCATGGCCAAACTTACCGCAAAGACATTGGTTTACGCAAAAACAGCCTTTAAGATAATGGAGTAATAATGCGAAATTACCTGATATACGTTGCCCTAATCCTGCCGATACTATTATCAGCAGCACCTATTAGCCTTGTTCAAGAAAATCAGGATGCATTACAAGTAGAATTCACGCTTCCTGATTATACCCTTGATGATGTGCAAATTAATGGCATTACCTGGAAGAAGATTGTAAGCGATGATGGCTTGGTTCATAGTCAGGAAACTTATCCCGAATTACGGGTGTTTTCTACTGCTATTGCGGTGCCTGTTGATGGTGATTATACCATCAGCTATCACTCCAACGATAGCACTATCCTGCCAGGTATAAAAATTGTTCCCTCTCCCAAGCTAACTCTGGATGAGGAAGATCCGGTTTATACCACTGTTGCCGATTTCAAAGCCTATGCCAGCCGGGATTTATACCCTCTGCAAATGGTCCAGAAAGGAGACGCAGCCTTTGTGGGCAACCGTAAATTTATTCCGCTGATGATATACCCCTTTCAGTATCGTGCCAGCACTCAGGAATTGATTGTAAATAAAAGCATTACGATAACCGTGAACATCCAGGGAAGTAAAGCTGCTTCCAAAAACTGGCAGCTAAATCCCAATCCCCTTGATGCGGAAAGTGCTGCATTCTTCCTTAACGATGCCAGCTCTAAAACATGGAGGAAAGATAAAGTGCTCGATAGCAGCTATCAATCCCCTAAAAATAGCAACGGTGCCGTAAATGAAATTCAAGTTATTGTGGATAGTGAAGGCATTTATAAAGTTAGCTATCAGTATCTGATGGACGTAATTACCTTGATGGCAGACTCTTTGGGCGTGGATATGAACTGGACTCCGGCCTCGGTTGATCCACGATATCTGGAACTTAGTGATGAATACGGACAAGTGCCGATTCACTTTATAGGCGAAAATGACGGGCGTTTTGATACTGGAGATTACTTCGAGTTTTATGGAGATAAACACTTGGGTGATACCCAGTATATGGATGATTTCACTTCAGAAAACGTTTACACGCTTAAACTTAAAGATGGCTATGGAGCCAGAATGGTAGTGGAAAACGGGGGGTTGATTGTCTCTAACATCCCTTCGAACCGCATACCGGATGCTTATGAGGAAACTGTCCATTTTGAACAGCAATTAGTAAGCGATAAACTTGGCCAAGGGTGGACTTCATCGAATCCAAACTATTATCGGGAAGATGTGTGGTTCTGGAAGAAGATAAATGCGCCTAATCTCGATGTTATCCCTGTGGAACTCCAATACCCCAAAGATACCACTATTCGCACAGCCTCAGCAAAAGTAGCTCTGATGGGTTTAACCTATGCGGGGACAGTGGATTACGATCACGATGTTTCGGTTCGCCTAAATCAGGCAATGGTGAATACCCATACCTGGGTAGGGCAAACAGAAAAAATCTTTGAGAATCAGGCACCGATCTCCAATACGTTTCTCCGAGATCGGAAGAGCGTC
>JAVEUB010000106.1:0-6961 GCA_034005785.1 Cloacimonas sp. (SeqCode)
ATTGAGTACAGATAGGGACGCCTGTCTTTCTTATGCTTTTCCAGGCTGTCTCTTGCCCATAAAGGGATGGAGTTATAGCTGTCATAATCCTGATTGTAGTGGCAGAAATTCATGCTGAGTTCCCGCCTTACGATCAATTGCTCCAAAAACGTTGCACATTGATGTCTAATTCCGGTTAGTTCTGCTTTACGCTTAATCATATCCGGAATTTCAAATGCTTTCAGATCGCTTGCTACCATAATTCTGTGAGCTATCTCCAGTGCAGATATCTGCCCGAAATGAAGCCAGGGGCTTAAACCACTCTGGTAGTTTGTGCCAGGATCGCTATGCAAAGTAGCATACAGGGGAAAAGTTTCACGAACGAAAGAATCCAGTTTTTCCGAGGCGAGCCGATAGCCACCCCTGAAGTTGTTTACGGGAGCTACGCTTTCGTCCATAGCCAGTCCTGCCCTTGCCCAGGCTATAAGTTCCTCTGCACTCGCCATTTGCGCTGCGTAGCGGATATCATTTTCCAGCGCTGATTTTGGTAGCATTACATTTTTTGCTGAATGCGTTACAGGAGAGCATGGGATATCTACATCAAGATATTCAGGCAGGATTTTTAGCAGCTTTGCGCGAAGTGTTGCCGCAGAATATTCCTCTTTGGGGGAAACCGTCTCCACTGGAATAATAGCTTCAGTTTCCACTTCAAAACAAGGAATTTTCTGGATATGAAGCTGTCTGCGAACATTTTCACGAGAGTGTTTCTGCCACCGCAAATAGCCTTTATCGAATATTACTGCTGCGCTGCCTTGGGATAGCCCTATAATGATATCTTCAGTTTCGCCCAAGGCAAACAGCAAGGGAATACAGCGTTCCTGTAAACGCAGCCCCACTTCCCATAAACCTTCCAGCATGAACTTATAATGGCGCAAATTGGCTTCTGGAAAGCTGCCATCGATGCAAAACAGGATCAACAGAGGCAGAGAAAGCTCATTAGCCTTGTCGATCGCCACACACAGAGCAGGGTTGTAATTGTCCCTCTGAGCTGCTTGCATCCAGTATAATACGTAACTGTTTCCTATTATTTGTTCCTCCATACACAAGCCATTATTTTTTCCAAAACATCTTGCTTAGTTTCTGGACAATATAGTTTTTAATGATGCTGCTGTCAAGCAAAATGAGGAAATGCCTGTTGAAAAAAGCAGGTTGACTGCAAAGTCTCTCCCAGATTTGCACATGAGTATCACCTGACACGGCAATTGATTTGAATCAGCACCAAAACCCGTTTATTCGAAACGTGAAACCAGAGAAGGCAAATCTGTGCTTTCAAAGATCATATCGTGCGGGACTAACAAATACTTCCATGCTTTTCCGTTGTGTTTTCTGCTATGCTCAGTTGCCAGTTTACACCAGTTAACGGCAGCAGTTTTCTTGGCTTGTACTACTTCACTCTCCATATCCTTTGCAGATTTCACTTCAATCATAAATATCCCCTTGTCCGTTTCTGCAACGAAGTCAGGAACATATTCACCTTGAAGAATCCCGGTTTTGTAGTATATCTGAAACTGTCCCTTAGCAGGTTTGAACCATTTGTTTGAGCACCTGTCCAGGATACGAGCCATAATCAATTCCTGGTAAGAATGAAACTTGTATATGGGATACAGACTATTAATGTATCCTCCAAACAACGTCGAAGGAATCTTGAATTTTTCTGTTGAGGTGGTATGAAAGTGCTGAACTAAATCATCTTTCCTAACGGTGTATGCAGATTTCTTCAATTCTGTAAATCCCTTGCTTATCACAACTTCGTATTCAATCGTCTTTTCGTACTGATGCTCCACCATTTGTGCATGTACGTATTCGGCAATCTGTTTTTGGAAGTAAACCAGAACGTTAGTAACACCTTCCGAGCTTAGATAAGAGCTAAAATGGTTTGCGACTTGCCCTGCAAGTTCATAGATAAAATCCGCATGTTCGTCATAGGCAATATCGTCAAAATCTATCAAGCTTTTAACAATGTAGTTCTCCAATCTTGGTTCCTGCACATAGAAAACTTTGGCGGTTATCTCCTGCTGCTCGTTTGTCCGTAGGGTTTGGGCAAACAATTCCCTGGATACCGGCTGAAACTGCATCTTGGAACAATCTACTTTAAAAGGATGGTAATCTATGGTTACTTCCCCTTTGGGGGCGATATGGATCCTGG
The DNA here is from genome assembly GCA_034005785.1 of Cloacimonas sp. (SeqCode). GTDB lineage: Bacteria > Cloacimonadota > Cloacimonadia > Cloacimonadales > Cloacimonadaceae > Cloacimonas. The sequence goes on from JAVEUB010000106.1 coordinate 2,186, forward strand.
GGATGTCTATGGTCTTGTTTATCACATAATCTGTGGTAATCGCCACGATTCTGGCAATATTAGCCTCTTGAACTATGTCCGTCAATTCCATTTGTTCTATAGTCAATTTCTGCCGGATGTTCTCAATTATACTTGTTTGTACCGTTTCATCAGACAGGCTTTTCGTGTTGGGCAAGCTTTCGTTTCCTCTTATTGCTTCCAATGCCATACGGGCAATGCGCTTTTCATCAATATTGTCAAATATCACGCTTTGCACTACCGGCTCATACTGATACTGCAAGCCCTGTTGATCTAAGGTTTCCTGAAAAGCATTGGCAGATTCCGGAGCACTTACCACGCTAATCGTGCCCTTAAAATCTTCATCCGGATCAAGGATAAGCTCTGTTAACCTGATCACCGAATCTGCTCTGTTTGCTTCCTCTATTATCTCCTGAAACTTATCATGGGCAACTATGTTCAATCTATCTATGGGTGTATCTCCCGTTCTTTTTCCATAGGGTAACCTCAAGCCCCTGCCGATAGATTGCTCTATCAGGATTCTGGCATTTGCAGCCCTTAGCGGAACTATTGTGTAAAGATTGGTTACGTCCCAGCCCTCTTTCAGCATATTTACATGGATTACTATTTCCGTTGGCTCATCCCATTTTTCCACATTCAACAGCCGCTCTATCATTTCGTCTTCTTTTTCACCACTAACGCTGGAATCCACCTGGATTACCTTGTCCCTGTATCTGCCCTCAAAAAAGGCAGGGGATTTTATTAATTCCAACAGCTTGGAAGCGTGGGTTGTGTCTCTGGCAATCACCAGCATAAAGGGCTTTACCGGTGGCTTATCATTTTGCCTGGCATAGGTTACCAGTTCCACCTTGGTAATCTCATGCAAGCTTACCCCATCTTTCAGCTTAATCTCTTCCAAAGCCTCCGGCGTAAATTGCCTGGGGTTAAAGTTTTTCTGGGTAACCACCGCAGGTTCTTTTACAAAGCCATCCTCCATAGCCCTGGCAAGCGGGTAACTGTAGATCACATTCCTAAAAGGAACTGGACCCTTAGTGGTTTCTACAAAAGGAGTAGCCGTAAGCTCCAAACCCAGGATGGGTTTCAGCTCATTTATTGCTCTGGCTCCTGCAGTTGCTCTGTAACGATGCGATTCATCCATAATCAACACCAAATCCGGTAGCGAAGCCAGATAATTAAAGTAGCTCTGCCCAATATATTCCGACAGCCGCTTTATCTTTGGCTCTTTTCCACCCCGCACTTCACTGTTTATCTTGGAGATATTGAAGATGTTTATCCTAACTTCACTAATAACTCCATCTACATAAATCTGGCCTGCACGGTCAGATTGAACTGTGGTCTGTTTATTATAGTTATCTCCGGTGATTATCTCCGGGGGGTTGATGGCAAACTCTGCTATACCTGTAAACACATACTTCGGTGTATTGGGGGTGAAATCCTGCTGAAGTTTGTTATAGATGGTGAGGTTTGGTGCCAGTACAAAATAATTGGCAATCCCATAAACTCTGTAAAGGTAGGTGATAAAAGCTCCCATCAAGCGCGTTTTGCCCACTCCCGTGGCAAGGGCAAAACACAAAGAGGGAAAGTCCCGCTCAAAATCCGTTACCTTGGGATACTCAGCTTTTATTATACCCAGGAGATCATCACAATTAATGTTGGTTTTATCCTTAATCGCTGCTTTTATGTTATATAGCTCTGTTACCCTATCCAATATCTCCAGAGATTTTCTTTGGGGAGGACGCAAGCTAAGCCTGCCGGAAATGGCATTTACTTCTTTATTCATGCCAAATCTTCTTCCTTAAGAAAAGAACTCTGCTTTTCTTCTTTTTCTGCCAGGGGCAGGTTTTGCACATTTAGGCTGTAATCATCTTTGCCATATTCGCACTTATGCAGCACATGCTTAGGGATTTTCTTCACCGTTAGGTTGGCAAATTGGCTTGTCTCCGCCTGGAAAGCCGAACATAAGACAAGCAGCGATCTCTCACTGCCCACTTCCTCACTTATCAACCGCAGCTGCTCTGCGTTTAGATTCTGCGTGGTTACATAGATGAAATCGCTTTCGGAGGAGTGCCCATGCTGCCAGAACACCGTATCACTGGGGGCATAGCAAAAGCCTTCCAGCTTGCAGACTGCCTCTGCCAAAAGCTCTTTGTTATATTCCTTGTTTATTATCCAATTGCCCCATTTGTCCTTTTCCAACAGCGATGGCGCAAGCCTGTAGTAACGAAAACCTCCGCCACCTTTCCAGCCTACAGCTTTGCTGATCCCACCCTGATCTGTGCCATCTATCACCTTTTGCAGCCTGGGGATGATATGCGTGTGGCAATGCTCTCCCAGCTCAACCATTATCCATCTACGTCCCAACTTGTGAGCTACTGCGCCTGTAGTCCCTGAACCTGCGAAGGAATCAAGAACAAGGTCGCCTGGGTTTGAGCTTATTTGTAGTATCCTATTTATCAAACGTTCAGGCTTAGGAGTCGAAAAAACATTAGCTTGATTAAAGGATTTTACTTCCTTCTTAGACTCTTGATTGTCACCAACTTCATCTTTTAGCCAGATTGTAACAGGAACTAAGCCATCTTGAACTTCCGTTAAAAACCTCTTATAACGAGGTACGTTTTTCCCTTGCTCTCCAAAATAGATCCTGTTGTCGGCAATAAGCTCAAAAAACCTTTCTTTTGAAAACCTCCAACTTGTGCCAGGAGGCGGAGTGAAAGTTATCCCATTCGGTCCAATAACTTCATAAATGTCTTTCTGATTAGGGGTCTTTGCATGACACGGACCTGAAGCCCAAACACCTCTTGGATCATTATCAGGGTTCTTATACATGCTTCTAACAATGTCAGTCTGAGGAAGCAAATTGCGTTTCCATCTCAATTTCTCTTTAGCATAACATAGTATAAAATCATGATTGTCTGAAAGCCATCTTGCATCGTTAGCCCTTGTGTGCTTCTTTTGCCAGATGATGGTTGCAATATAATTAGCTCTATCGAATATCTCATCACAAAGCACCTTCAAATAATGGCATTCATTATCATCAACAGATATCCATAGAGATCCATCATCTGCAAGCAGCTTGTATAGTAGTTCAATTCTGCATTTCATTAATGATAGCCATATTGAGTGCTCTACACCATCATCATAATGTTCAAATGCACTCCCAGTATTATACGGAGGGTCTATGTATATACACTTCACTTTGCCGGTATATTCCTGCTCCAGAGCCTTCAAAGCCAACAGATTATCCCCAAAAATCAACTTGTTATCATAGGTATCCTCATCCGATACCCTTTGCTTAGCGTGATAAGATTTATCCGTGTCTTCAATTAACACCCGTGGTTCCAGCTTTGGTCTTTGGTCTTTCCCAATCCAGGTTAGCTCTAACTTCTTTATTGTCTTCATGGATGCTCCAGTGGTTTCATAATCATCGACCCATTTTGACACTTGCACTCCCAATAACTTCCTGCTACTTTCTTTATAGGCAATGTAGAACAGGTAGGACACATGAGAACATTTGCCAGTTTCATCACTGAATTGCCAAACTCTAACACTTCTGTATCAGCCACCTCACTTCCCAATACCTGAAAATGACATCCCACGCAGTTTCGCACCCAAGGTAACCTTGTTGCAGCCATTACTAATGGGGCTATCATAGTATCTTCACTTGTGTTTTCTTCGTGCCGACGTTGTATTTTAAGGGCTTCGGATATGTTTCTGTCAAAGCTATCAGCAAGGTCTCCCAATGAGTATTCATGCCTATGATTCCGGCGAACTTTCAAATGGTAGGTTAAGGTTAGAAAATCCAGTATTGATTCCAAAATTACTCCGGCTTTGGATGCTATTACTTGCCTGTCGAAGCCGTTTTTGAGAAGTTCACGCTTTAGCAATTCTAACTCAGTTGTAAAAGCCCTTGTTCTAATGCCATTTGTAAGAGTCCACTGTCCTAATTCTATTACCTGAGTATTGCTCAAAGCTCCCCTTCCTGTTCTGTATCTCTCTCTCCAAGTACGATAATGCGTTGTAACAATTATTTGGTCAAAATCTGGAGCAATAATCGAAAGCATGTCTATGAATCTACTTAAATGTTGGCTGTCAACAGAGGTAAGAACATCATCAAGAACAACAACTTCTGACTGATTGAACTTTGCCAGAGCCAAGAAGATACAAATCCCAAGTGTATCAATATGCGATTCACTGTAATACGCATGGGGTGGTATGTTTGTTTCGCTCTCGAAATTTGCACCTAACTCAAGGGATGCTCTGGCGTTCTCCTTAAGATATAAAATGATCGTACCAATTCTTTCATCAGGATGCAGCACATTATACAAACTGTCTATATCTCCCGATAGAGAAGCAAGAAGGCTATCAATTTCTTTTTTTCTCTCATACTCGTGGATATCATGAGCACTTTTCAATTTGTTGCAAAGGACTGATAATTGTTCACCAGCTATTTTGTTGGATAGATATGCATCAAGGTTCACTTTAATCAAATTATGTTGTTCTATAGATTTCTGGACATTCTTCCTATATGTTCTTACTTTATCTATTGATAGAGATAGCATCTCATCAATTGTACTGATTCTGGTCTCGGTTTCCGGATCGAAATCCTCAACAAACCTTTCAGCTATGTATTCTTGAATTTGATTCTTAATTTGGATTAGCAACTCCAATGTACTCTTGCCAAATGAATCGCATAAGCTATTTGCAGATTGGATAACCATCTTCCATTGCTGGCTAAACGAAATGTTTGCTTTGTTTACT
>JAVEUB010000106.1:6971-8778 GCA_034005785.1 Cloacimonas sp. (SeqCode)
AAGTGTTGCCATGGCTATTACCCGTTTGCTTATGCTTAGCTTTAGCTCATCAATTTTTACACTCTGCTCACAAACTGGACATGCAGTAATACTACCAGCTTTATCGATGTAATCATTTGCTGCATTAAGAACATCAAGAAGTTCAACACTCTGAGACGCTGTTGCCTTCAGAATGTTATTGAGATTAACCTGCGCTTGATTAACGATACCCTCTTTATCCTGCCTATCTATCTTAAGCTTACTGCATTGTTCTAAATCACTATGCAATCTATCATAGTGCTTTGTAATCTGATCAATTTCTTCTCCGGATTGTTCTAAGTCTGAAACATCTTTTTGAGACTCTGTTTCTGCCCATGTAACAAAATCCCCGAACCCTTTCTTCTCCTCAATGTATATTCTATGCAAAGTATCTCTTGCTTGAACTTCTTTTACAACACAGTCTTTCATTTCTTTATCTTTCTGCTTAAAAGCCTGTTCAAGTGCTGATTCATTAGAATCAACCAGGGGGACAGAAACGAATCTTTGGAGTTCCTTATAACGCTCGTTCGGCTGAGCAGTAATAAGCTTGGTAATCTCTGAGCGGCGGATTATGCTTGCCCGTGGACAAGTTCCTTGAGGATTGACTGAGATGTCTCTACCATAAAACCTTGCAGTCCATTTATTACTTCCGGAATGGACATCGACTTTCACGCTTTCAAGAGTGGCACCAATTGAGGAAGTATATGATCTGCCTTTTACCCCAACACTCATGTTATCTAATGAGCCAAGCTTCTGGTTGCAAACAAAATCTAAGGCATCAATGATCGTAGATTTGCCTGTCCCATTTTCTCCGAATATCAGTGCAATTGGACGGTTATCAAACTCAATCTCAATCGGATTTGTCGCTCCTCGAAAATTCTCGATTCTTATCTTATCAATTTTCATTTTGACCTTCTTCAGCTTCAGGTCTATCATTATCAATGATGGATATCCAGTCCTCAGATTTCATCTTTCCTGATAGCATAAGTTTCTTAAGTTTCTCAATTGATTTGTATGTTAACATATTTTTCTCTTGGTATAATGCCAAAACATGATCCATGATACTACTTTCAATCTTATTCATTTAATCCTTCCTATCTTCAGAAATTGACTTATGCTTATGCTCTACCTTGGCAATAGGTTCCTCTGGTGTGAGCAAATCTTCGGGCATAGAACCACCAAGCTCATTAATTATTTCTCTCACTTTTTCCCATTTTTTTTGCGGGCTTCTTTGGCTTTGTCTATCACGTGTACAAAATTGTGCCACTGGCTATATCCCACACAGTCATCCATTTCATCTATACAATGGCAAAACAACAGCCGGTAAGCCTGCATCAAGTAGAACCTGTTGCAGCGCTTTACGGAGATAAGACCAGACAAGTTTTTCTGCTTGTGCTCCCAGGAATGTCACCTTTATTTGCTCATCTTCCAGCAGCGTTGCTACCTGATCATGTTCCGTAAACTCAAAGATTATGGCAAAGTGATAATGCCCGCTAAATACATCAGTTTCCTGAGACTTGCCTTTTATTTCGTAGCCGAGATTTATGCAGAGATAGTTGCTATGGATTTCCAGCTCTCCGGGTGAGCGTCCTATCTGCATCTGATAATCCTGGGGAGGGTTGCAATCTGTTTCCAGGGCAAAATCCATCTTAACAATCCATACTTTGGCTAATTTAATCAGCTCCAGCAATTGGGAATAATCCGCTTGGTGCATATTGGGCTTGCTCTCTGCTTTGTTTCTTTTTGCCGGTTGTTTGGCTTTGTTCATGATCTCACCTCAAGTAGCACT
>JAVEUB010000107.1:0-8695 GCA_034005785.1 Cloacimonas sp. (SeqCode)
CGTATCGCTTCCGAGGCTTTTCCGCGTGCGGTTGCTTCCAGATAGCGTCCGGTTAAATGAAAAGAAATAATCATGGCAGCGATACCGGCAAAGCTATTGGCTGGAACATCTTTTACAAATAGCGATAGTGGCGCTACCAGCAGCGAAGCCAGGGTTCCCATGGCAATCAATACGTCCATATTTGCGCCACCGCTTCTTAGTGATTTATAGGCAGAAACATATACGTTTCTGGCTGGATACAGCATGGCGATAAGGCTAAGGCTGAACATTAGCCAAGCATCGGCAGTATGGCCAATTATTGCTGTGTGAAAAATCATGTGCGGGATCATCAGAATTGTAACCAACGCAGTTATCACCCAGGAAATTGTCATCATGCGCCGTGCAAGATGCATCTGGACAAGATGCTCATCTTCGCTTATCTTCAGGGTTTCGCGCACAGAAAAACCAAGCTTGGCTATCACTGCGTTAACGTCGTCAAGCTTTACTTTGCGGTCGTCAATCTCCAGAGACGCTTCCTCGAGGGGAAGGTTAACACTGGCTTTGCTAACTCCCGGCATTTGGGACAAAGCCTTTTCCACTCTGGCACTGCAGGCGGCACAGTGCATGCCGTCTATGCCGATATTTATCTGCTGTTGCATCTTGTTTACTTCCTTGTTTGGAGATGATATACTATAATGATATGATATTGCTTAAAGCTAATTTTGCAAATATATTTCCTCTCTGCGCAGAAATTTGATTTGACAAAATGCTTACCCTCAGCTTTCTTGTAGTTGAAAAAAAAAGCTACATGAGTGTGAAATCTCAAAAAAGGGAAAAAATGAAAACTACTATCTGCTCAAATCTTTACCGTAGTACTCGGTTACTTGCCATTCTACTGTTTGCCACAATGCTGTTTGGCTGTGCGTCCAGAGTGGTGCTTGTTCCTTCAATACCCGATGTGGTAGTAAAAACACCTACTATGTATTCACCAACTCTTACACCTGCTGCACCCGCCGGAAATGCAGATGCTCATTTTGTCCAGCCTACAGATTTCTTCTTTATGGAAGAACCTTTTGGCGACACAGAATGGGAACGTGTTTTACTGGGCAAATTGGTTACAGCTCCCACACCCGAAACCAAAAACCAGGCACAGTTCATGAGTGTTTCTTCCGGTATCAACCAATGGGCAAAGTGGTGGTCTGGCTCACGCATTGCCACCCGTGCAGATTTGAAACTGGGTACCGAAGTAATTTTCTTTGATCAATCTGGCGAAAACAGTGTTTACCGTGCCCCGGAAAGCAACCAGGAAGCTCGCTCCTATGATTGGGCAATTAGCCGGATTACAGATGTATCCGAGCTATTCAAAGGCTATGTGATGGTAGGCGGTGGCTACAAAGTAAGTGAGAAAAACCTGCGTGTGCTGGTAAAATAAGCAATAAGCTAAATTCTAAACATAATGTTTGTGGCTGCACTGCCAAGAGATTAGTGGTGCAGCCATTTTACCTGTAAGCAGTTTCTTAAAAAAAACCCTATAAAGGGCGTAGCATAGTCCTCAGAGTGAGGTTTGGAGGTTTTGTTTAAGCCAATAAAAACTCCAAATAGTTATCAGGATTGATCACCGATATTTTCGCATCTGGATATGCAGTGCTGAAGGCAGGGGGAGGGGTCACCTTTTTGCCGGTATTCCATTTAATTTCAAAGGCTCTCATTTCTCCTTGTTCTATTTCGATCAAATCAATTTCTTGTTGGCTGGTGGTACGCCAAAAGTAATGGTCGAAACTGGCTCTGCGGTTCAGCAAGTGTTTTCTTCGTTCCGTGATAAAGTAGTTTTCCCAAAGAGCGCCGGTATCATTACGCTTATCTAAGGAGTTAAAGTTGTTAATCAAGGCATTGCGTACTCCAGTATCCCAGAAATAAACCTTATTGGCTCTTTTCAATTCATTGCGCAGGTTTTTACTGAAAGAGCTTAACCTGTAAATGATAAAGCACTGCTCCAGAAGCCCAATATACCTGTCCACAGTTTTCTTATCCATGCCAACAGTATTTGCCAGCTCTGTGTAGGAAACCTCGTTACCTATCTGCAAAGCGAGCGCCACCAATAGCTTGCGGAGTAAATCTGGCCGCTTGATATCCTGAAATGACAACAAATCCCGAAACAGATAGGAACCCGCTATTTCCTTGATTATTTCTTCGGGAATATCGGTTTCCAAAAATACTTCCGGATAGTTTCCATAGATTAAGCGCTGGCGTAAACCTCTTTTTACGGCATTGATCCCACCATAGTCGAACAGCTCTGAAGTGGTAAGCGGAGCTACTATGAACTCGAACTTTCGGCCGGTTAGAGGTTCGTTTGTTTGGTTGGACAAGTCTAGCGAGGCAGAACCAGTGGCAATAATTTGCACTTGAGGCAAAGTATCAATTATTGCCTTAAGCTTGATCCCAATATCGCTTACCCGTTGGGCTTCATCGATCAACAAATAGGAATAGCTTCCGAAGCTTAGCCTGATGTCATCCTCGTTGCGGAAATTGAATGCTTCCTGCCCATCGATTAGATCACAATTAATGTAGTGACAATTCTCAAGTGACTCTGCCAATGCGTTCAGAATTGTTGTTTTACCCGTCCGCCGTGCACCATACATTATCAATGCACGCCGTTTATACATGTAGTTTGAGACTATGTTTAGTATGTTTCTATGGATCATCTTCACCTCTGTTACAAAGTGTAATTGGGGCATAGATTGTCAAGAGATTAATCAATTTCGGGGAATTGAATCCCCGAATATAGCCATATTTGAGGATTCAATTCCCCGAAATTTAGGTTTTAGCTTAGCCAATCTGGTAGTTCCCCTTAGCCCGTGAACCAAAAGGGACATTTGCCTTAGCGATAAGAAATGTCTGAAGTTCTTTGAATAAGGGGTGATAGATTGCAATTATGTAAGAGAGAATACTAATTGCAACGTCTTCGTTATATAGATGCGAGGTTAGATTTTCTGGGCATTCCCCCATTTTTCCTGTCATTCCCGCGGAGGAGCTTGTGCGAAAACTGCAAAACCTTCTGTCATTCCCGCGGAGGAGCTTGTGTGAAAAATGCAAAACCCTCTGTCATTCCCGCGGAAGAGCCTGTTCGAAAACTCCAAAACCTTCTGTCATTCCCGCGGAGGCGGGAATCCAGCCCTGATGAATCCCGTTAGGGATGACACAATTAAAGCATTGCAGTATAAACATATATCTGCCGTTCTTACAGAACTTATAAATGGGCTGGATTCCTGCCTCCGCAGGAATGACAAGCGTTTTCACACAAGCTCCTCCGCAGGAATGACAATGATAAAACGGAAATTCAGGAAAAAATGGTGGAATGCCTGAAATCAGTTTTGCATAGCCCCAAGGAATTCGCCAGATAACATTTGTTATTTTCAGGTGTATTTCAGGATGATTTTCACTATTGCTAATATAATAAATATGCCAAAAATAGTATATTGCACCTGTTTGTTTGTCGCGCGGTGCTGCACTCCTGTAACAAACGCAACATAGACAAAGTAAGCAGTCAAAAATATAAAGGCAATCCCGATGAGAAAGTCCTTGGTTACAAAACCATCAACTGATAGAACAATTGTGAGTATGATGGGAACCAAACTAAATACTATGAAGATAGCAGTAGATTTGCTTTTAGGCTCGTTCATGTTAACACCTCCTAAGGGCAGTTTAACTGGTTCATAATCATTTAGAGTGGGTACTAAGATCGGTATTGTGCCAAACAATGCTGTAGTTTCACAGTTTTGAGATATCCTGCTTAACCATTATAGACCCTCACCAAAACTTCAAATGTCCAAGTTCGACGATGGTCTGATTTGTGATTTAAATAGGCTCTCTTTCATATTGAGTGGGTAGCTCTTGAGTTTTTTCGGCTCACTTTCATTACGAGTGGGTAGGGTTGTTCAAATCTTTAGAATAATTATTAGAACAGATCCTATGAAAATGGCTACACTATTGACCAGTTAATGGGATTAGGCTCGATGTGTACTTGGCAGTTTCATCTTTATTGGTTGTTGCTTTCCAATTCACCCACTCGTTATGAAAGAGAGCCGTTTTTTCTTACATTTGAGCTTATTATGCAGTAATTTTATACCCTCAGTGAAAACTTCAAATCTGGTTAATCGAGGTATTTAGGCCATACAGTGCGTTCAATTTTTATTACCATTTAACCAGCTTCAGGGCTTTTTGGAGTTTGCCGTTTAGGCTTAGCTGCAGGAGATAGACACCGGATGCCGCAAGCCGGCCACTATCATCACATCCGTCCCAGGTGATGATGTTTTCGCCGGGGGACAACTTTTGATTGTTAACCAAAGTCCGAACTAGTTGGCCCTTGATGTTGTAGATTGCAAAAGTCTTTGGACTGTTATCAGTCTGATTGAACTTGACATTAGTGCTACCCCTAAATGGATTGGGATAGCAGTTGAGTTCGGGGTCGGGGGTGGCGGGAGTGGTGGGATCGTCGGTTGCCACAGTGGTGTCAGTAAAGGTGGCAATTGAACCATCATCACCACAGGTGATACCGCGGTTACCCTTGAAGTCAAAACCGTGAATAACAACATTGCCAAGCGTCACTACTTCTTGCCAACTATTATTTTCATTAACCTTCCAGACCTGACGAACAGGGCTGTAGTATCCAGATGTCACGTACAGGCTACTAGTCATGGCTAATCTGTCAATTGTTCCTCCATTTGGCGATGACAAGAGCAACGTCCAGTTTAATCCGCCATCTGTTGATTGGAACAACTTGTTTTCATCAGCGATGGCTGCATATATGACTAGTGGATTCCCTATTTTTAAGTTGAATGAAAAGTTGGGGCTCTCGACAAAAGATAGTTGCCAAGACAAGCCACCGTCTTGAGACACCCAGCAATTAGAGACACTATCGGAATTGTATCGGCCAGCGGAAATAACAATGGTGTTATTTAGAACATCAAATGCTCTAAAACCACCCTCTCCGGCTTCAACCTGGTTTGCCTTGATGGTGGTCCAAGTATTGCCACCATTAGTGGTTTTCTTGACATCACCTGAGGATAGAATGTATCCAACCTCTGGTGAAGTAAATTTAATTCTTCTTAAATTGTTAGAGTTATTTCTGATACCCGGCTGGTTGGACATGTCTGTCCAATTATTGCCCCCATCGATGGTTTTTTGTAAACTGAAACCGCTTCCACAAATCCAGCCAACTTGATTATTAATCATCCATAAACCATTTACGCAGAAACCGTTTTCATTGTCAGTGACAGACAGGGTTTGCCAAGTTTGTCCAGCATCGCTTGATTTAATCAACTTTACTGAGCTATCCCAACCAGCCACAAAATAGTTGTTTTGATCCAATATCTGGCAGGCCTCCAGATTAGAGTTGTGCCAGCTTATCTCAACATTCTGGGCGGCGGCTTGGCCGGCTATTCCAAAAAAGGCAACTGCCAGCAAGAGAGACGTAGCTTTCATGAAGCTGTTCCATTGCATAAGTAAATATTCCATAAACAGATAGCTCATTCCCAAGATACTAATACTCCTGTCCATAATGATTTATATTCAATAATAGGGACTTCGTGATTCTTGTCAACAACATATTGTTGGTATTGTCATCTGTCCTCACTTTAGCAATGATGTCTTACACCTCAATAGCTATAGCAGTTATGATTTTCGATCCATGCATATCCCCCCTCTACAATGAAGGTAAACGGTCCTGGATACTATAAACAGTAATTGGCTTCAAACTAAGAGTATAACGTGAAGACCCGGTGTTTAGTACAGGAGTTATTTCTAATCGGGTTTTTATCACTTCAGTTGTGCCTTTTACAAACTCGACTGATTTTGGCAACCCCTCGGATGTCCAAGTGAGTGCTTATTGCAAGTTTGGGGTGAGGGTTTATAGCTGGTGTTCAGGGGTGTTGGAATGTAGTTAAACCCAGTTAATGCAGCAGCCTCCCAAGCCTAAAAGAAAAGGCTCTCTTTCATATTGAGTGGGTAGCTCTTTTTAGTTTCTTCTTTCATTTGAGCTTTTTATGCAGTAAAAGACTGTTGCACATGCTTGGAACGCTGAATTCATTCGGCCGGTAATGCCAGATTTATCTGGTATTCAAGGATAAAACGGATCAAAACCGGATGAATCCGGCGAGCCTGCCGGTTGAAACCGGCGTTCCCATAACTCTAATGCAAGAAGTGGCTATTATTCGATGGTCTCATTAATCTTACCTGCAAGCCGATCCTGAGCCGACCGAGGACTGACCGAGAGATAACCATGATTTATCTCGGTGATCTCTGGGTCAGTCCATGTTCTATTCTGCTTCGTTAAGCAAGGGAAAAGCGAGAATAATTCCGTAGAGCCGATGTTGTGAGAAGCTTGCCTTAATTAGCCTACCCACTCTATTTGAAAGTGAGCCTTTAAATACTTAACAACATCCTTATTAACAAGTTATCAGATGCCATGTCAGCACAGCTTTTTGTCCCACAGATGTCCAATTGCGGTTAAATGACAGCCTTATTTAAAGTTTTGATGATAAAATAGTGTTCATACCTTAGGAATGTCCAAGTCCAAACAAGTATCCTAAAAAAGCTCATATCAATTTTGTTGATAATGTGATAGGCTTAAACGTCCAAGTGATGACGATTTGAAGTTTTGGGTGAGAGTTTATGCTAACAAAAAAACGCGGGATACAAGCTTGCATCCCGCGTTGATATTTACTGTATGCTTTTTCAGATAGTCTTTGTTTCAATATAGTTGCAAAGACGAGAGAGACAATTCACATAGGAGCCTAGTTCATTATCATACCAGCCGAATATCTTGGCGTGGGTAACTGGCATTTGAGACGACTTGTCGGCTTTTATTCCTTGCTTGGCAAGGTCTTCTGGCAGGATATCGATAAATCCGGTGCGGGTGTGGGTTTCGTGGGCTTCCACGGTAACCGCTGCCATTGTGCCGATCAGGTCTGAAGAGACGTTTTGCCTTTCGCTGAAGACAAGCAAATCCTTTTGAGGCCCTGCTGCGGCTTGACGATAGACATCGTTGATCATTTGGCGGTTTACAGTTGGCTCACCCAGTTCGTTCACTTCGGTGTGGAAGGTTACATTTAGATTGATCAGGGACACCGTGCTGGTGGGGATACGCACGCTATCAGCCATGAATCCTACATTTTTAATAACGGGTAAAACCAGTTCCAGAGCTTTGGTAACACCCGTGGTGGAAAGGATGATATTGTTGATCACGCTGCGGGATTTGCGCAGGTCTGTAGCTCCCGTTTTAGGCACGCTATCCAGAATAGATTGGGTGTTCGTGGCAGCATGAATCGTGCTCATCGAAGCAGTAACGATGCGGGAAGTTTCGCGGCATTCGAGCAGTGGCTTAATCATGTGTGAGAGGCCTGTGGTGGTGCAAGAAGCGGCGGAGATAATGTGGTGTTCACGCGGATTGTAATCAAGATGATTGATGCCAAAGATCATGGTTTTGGCGTCGGTTACGGGATTCCCCCCTGCCTTCATCTTAAAAGGTGCGCTGCATATTACTTTTAGCGCGCCGGATTCCAGATGTCCACGCAAGCAGGGCTTGCCAGATTCGGGGCTCACGCTGGGATCAACGAAGTTACCGGTGCAATCTACCACTATCCGCACTCCTTCGTTTAGCCAATTAATGTCTTTGGGATCGCGTGCCGTGCGCAGTATCTTGACGGGCATACCTTCGATTTCCAGTAAGGGTTTGGAAGCATCGATGATCTTGATTTCCGCTTTGCCACCCACAATGCCCTTCAGAAATTTGTGTAGGGAACCATAGGTGCTATCTGTTTCAATCGCCTGCAGCAGGTCGTCCAATTCCTTGCCGACGTCACGTCCGCAGTTTACAATTATCCCGTCAAAGTGGCGGAGGTGGATCTGATTCCATAATAGGAGCTTGCCGATTCTGCCAAGTCCGTTGATACCCAGCAGCTTTTTGTTTCTTAAACCGAGATTCATGGTGTTCTCCTCTTTATCTTTTTTTATTGTAAATTTCGGATGCTTTCCAGGGGATAATGCCCCAGATAGATAGAGCCGTTTGTTGCATCGAGAGCAATCTTATCACCGGGTTTCAGGCTAATCTCACCAATGCGACAGTGCCCTTCTTGTTCGATAACAATAAGATCGCGGCAGTTTACCACTCCATTGATGCCGAGACGGGTAGCAGTTACCGCAGCATGTGAGGTAACTCCCCCGCGGGAAGTAAGCAGCCCCTGGCAATCGAAGAGCAAATCCATGTCTTCGGGTACGGTATCTGGCCGAACCAGGATTAGTGCGCTATCGCTGCCGGCAAACTTGTCTATATCTGCGCGAGAGATGGCGATAATGCCATTTACAACTCCCTTGCCAATGCCGATACCGCTACCCAGTAATTTGAGTTCACGCTTGGGTACTGCGAATACGGAGTAATCGGGAGCTTTGCTGATTACCTGGTTGCGGGTTTGGAGAATGAAGAGTTGGTCTGCATGGGGTCCTTCGAAGGTGAATTCGATCTCCTGGTTTGGATAGGCGCAGTCTTCAATTAGCTGGCGGACGTAGCGCAGGAGACGGTTATATATTTCTGGGTAGTCTTTTTCCAGGGAGTTATTAAGTGGGGATTTCGCGTGCTTTCTCTGAATTTCCGAGATAGGCAATGTGTGAACAAGCCCTGCAACCACGTCTTCACCTTGGCTGCAGATGGTAAAGTCTCCAT
>JAVEUB010000108.1:0-8675 GCA_034005785.1 Cloacimonas sp. (SeqCode)
GAGTGCTGGCGTGCTGGAGTGCTGGAGTGTGGGAGTGATGGAGTGCTGGAGTGATGGGGTGTGGGCGTGATGGAGTGATTAGGTGTTTCATTTTTTAAGTAGATTTAGATTTAAGGTGACGGATTAATCCACCCACAAGTGCCTGAATTTTGTGGTCTTTCGCTAGTAATATAGCTATTTGTTCTGCATTGATGTAATTTAAATCCAGCGCTACATACAATAAAGATTCCACCTCAAGGGAAGATCTGTAAGAATATGAAAGAAAAACAATAAAAGCCTTGTCGGAGCCACTGCCAAAGCCTTCAGCAATGTTAGACATTATGGATACAGCAGCCCTTTGTATCTGATCTTTATAACCATAGTCTCGCCTACATATTCCTTCATTACAAAGTTTGTACACATCTGTCACCATTGCCCGCGCCTCCTGCCAGGCTATCAATTCTTTGAATGACTTATAAAGCATCTTAAATATACTCCTTTACCCAAAAAACTTCAAAACACTCACACGCCAGAACGCCATCACTCCAGCACTCCATCACGCCCACACGCCAACACGCCAGCACTCCCACACTCCAGCACTCCAACACGCCATCACTCCAGCACTCCAGCACTCCATCACGCCCCCACCCCAGCACTCCTTCACGCCAGCACCCCATCACTCCAGCACTCCATCACGCCATCACTCCAACACTCCCACACTCCAGCACGCCAGCACGCCATCACTCCATCACTCCAGCACTCTTCGCTTTAATCATCCTCTCCACTGCGGAATCCACAATCTCTGCCTGAATAGTAATTACCAATTCGCGGTCTTTCTTTTCGTAGCTGTCGTAGCCGGTTAAATAGCGGATCCCAAACACCCACCAGGGCAGGTCTTTCAGGATTGGCACTCCGCTTCTGGCTTTGGTTTCGTCGGTATCATACAGGCCACCGATCACAGTTTCCTCGTTGTTGAACAACACAAGCTCGGTAGTGGATTTGCTGGTAGAGATAACCGTTGATACCGCACTGGGAACGCCATTGGAACGTTCCACGCTAAGGATCAGGTGGATTACCTCCTGCCCATCTACAACAACAACAGTGGGTGAAACATCCATAATGATACCTGTTTTAAAGAAGTTGTCACTGGTATTACCGGCTTCATCTTTAGTCCTAATGGAAATATCCTGACCAACCTGAATAAAGCCTGTTTTGCCGGAAGCCACTAAGATATTAGGTTTAGCTATTATACTGCCTTTTTGGTTGGCTTCTATTGCTTTGATAAGCGTGGTTACGTCCACCGTGTATTTACCGAGATCTGCAGTTCCTGAAACAGCCAGGTTCATCGGCGAAACTACCTGTGAGGTCCCCGCAAAACCTGCATTTATGGATACCTTCCCGTTAAACACGGTTGACCAATCTATGCCCAAAGACCGCATATAGCTTTTATCTGCCAGCATGGCTACCGCTTTGATGCGCACTAATTTGCCTTTAGCCATAATAACCAGAGGTTCATCGGGGATAACCGCTGCAGCACTCTCCAGCCGCGGAACATCTTCGATGGATATATAGCCCACATTATCCTTGCGGATCAGATTATTTTGCAGCAGGATCAGCTCCAATGCTCTTTCCCAAGGGAGGTTGTTAATAGGAATGTTGATTGTGCTATTATAGCTGGACAGGTTAATCATTTTTTTCCGCATCTCTTTCATGGAAAAGGTTTCCAGAATTTGCACAGCTTCGTTAATATGGGTGCTTGCGCTGATGCTGATAGTATCCTTGCTTTTATCGGGTACTTGAGCAGAAACATGGACAACCAGCAGCAATAGTAACATGGCGACGATCAGAAAATTGTATCTCATAATGAACCTCATTTTGTAGTTGATATGAACAGGCTGTATTCTTCGGGAATTCCAAATTTATCTATCATAAAAGTAGCCTTCCCTTTAGCTGCATCAATGGCATACAGGTATCCATAGGCAACTTTATCTTTTACGCTAAGAATTTTAATCACCCCCTGCACATCACGCAGGAAAATGCGGTTATCAGCTATCCCAATCAAATTCGCCTGGTCGATTAGCACCAGCCGCGGGTCGATGTCCGAATCCTCTACCTTGCTCTCATAAACGCGGGATTTAAACAATTGATAAAATGACAAGTTAGCTGGCATCTTTTTCACTTTTAGCTCTTCTGCATCGATGCCACTATCGTTAAAATGCGTGCGTATCACCAGTGAAAAAGAAACTGAATCACTATTGGCTATCCCGTCGGAGCCAATTGCCAAATCCTCGATGGTGATCACAGCTCGCTGGTGCTCCAGATTTTTGGTAAGTTCCACTACATCACGGTAGTTACCTCTTCCAGAAAGAATGTATTCATTCCAGGAAGTTTCTTTTTGCCCTTTATCAGAGAGGGCGAAATCGAAGATAATGTTGCGCTTCATCCAGGAGAGCATCTTCAGCAAATAGCGGTAGGTAATAGTGGGATTGTCAGCCGCCAGGATAACTTTGCTCTGTTCTGCCACCATCGCTTTACGGATTTCATATTCCATCTTAAGTGAATCGATATTGCTTATTTGCCGTTCCAGAATTTCAATTTTCTTGCTTGTCTTCTGGTTTTCCGCTTTCAGCTCAGCAGCTTTATTATGCAGATTGCGATATATCCCAAAGCCACTTCCGCTAAGGAGCACGAGCAATGCTGCAAGTACTATGGTGTTTCTACGGGTGTTAGTCATTTCCCACCTCCTTTGGCAATCAGATTTAGATCGGCAGTTACCTGATCCATCAGGGCATGGCGACCATAATCATTCTTCAATGTGCGGTAATACTCTTTGTACTTATCGCTGCCCTGGGCATATTCAATTCGGGCACCCAATAATAAAGCATAAGGGACATATCTATCCGATGCTCCCAGCATGGGCGTCAAAAATTGATTTGCCAGGCTATATTCTTTATCCAGATACAGCCGGTAGCTTAACCACCAGCGTACAGCGGGAACTAATTCGCTGCTGCGATGCCGTGTAATAAACCGTTGCCCCAGGTCTCGGTATTCCCAAATGTTCCCTCGGTTAACCGAAGATACAAACTTGAAATAATCCTGAACATCGTCCCCCTGCCCCTGGGTAAGTTCTTCGCGGGGTTCAGGACAACTGGCTTGGGGTAACACCGGCAAATAGGCTTTTCCCCGCCTATCTGTAAGTTTGGTGTTGGGCGGATTTATCGGGGCTATTGGTTTATTTGTGCCTTGCTTACTCTTAACTTCTTCGGATTTAGCCTTTTTCTGCTGTTCTTCACCAAAGCTCTGCTTTAGCAGCACCAGTTCCTGCATATCTTTCTCGATATCTCCGATCCAATCCACTTTCGGTAAAGCACTGCTCATTTCAAAATTCCAAACTGAGTTGCCCCTGATCTTACTATTTAGCACCCTGCGGATTTTGCTATCGGGAAATGCATTGGCAAATTGGATGATTCCAGCCCGGCGCGTAGTTACCCCCGTGAGAAATAGTTCATTGTTGGTAACCTTGAGATTTATCAGCCAGCTTAAGCCCTGGCTGGCAAACACATTGTTTGCAATATTAAGCATCTCTGTCCACGGGTTTTTGTTGTCCAGAATGCTTTTTAGCACCTCAATGTTCTTTTCTTGTTGTTCAAGTTCACTCCTGATTTTCTGTATTTCTGCAGCGTCTTTGCGCCTTTTCTCCAGCGTAAAATTTAGCTCTCGCTTCTGGGCTGATTGTTCCCTAATCTCTAAGTTTGTCTGTAAAATCTCATTCGTGGCAAACAGAGTAACGGCGAAAATGAAGAACAGCACAATAAAACCATGCCAGGCAACTTTGAATTCCTTCTGCCCTTCTATTACTCCGGACGGCAGAAAATTGCTGGGGGTATAGCGAGGTTCTTCAGGAAAAAGGGCTTTGTAGGCAAGGGCTATGGGGATGGCAAATTGAGTTAATGTGCGCAACTCCAGGCTTTCATTACCTTGCGTGGAAATAGACAGGTTAGGAAAGCTTAGCATCTCGATGCGCTCGTTAGGAAATTGCGATTTCATGTACTCCAGCAAATCGAGGCTTACCATATCTCCACATAAAATTATCACTTCCGGCTCTTTCATCTTTGCACTGTCGATAGCCAAAGCCAGCTTGGAACTTACAATCTCCGGCTCGGGAATGCTTTGGCTAATTTGCAGCTTCAGCGTGTCCACCCACTGCCCATTATTGAACACAAATGCTTTGCGATACTCCTGCCCCAGATAAACTAAGAGCGTATCCTGATCCAGATTTTGTTCATAGGCCACCGAGAAATAATCTGTAAGGGCAATATCGTTGGCATCGGCCAGCTGGTAAAACAAGGGCAGGTGGTTAGTTCTTTGGTAATCGTGCAGAAGATCAAATAAGCGGTTTATTCCATAGTGAAGCCAATGCTGTTGCTGCCCTCCAATGGTAACAATTGCCGATTGCCACTCACCAGCTTTTAGTTGTTTACGGGGCACCGTGCTTTTAACAAACAGTTCCATTTCTTTCTTGGACACTGCCCCGAAACTATCTTTAAAAATGTTATCTTCAAATACATTCAGAGCAATAACCCCATGGCGCAGATCGAAGGTTGCCAACATCTGTTCACTTGGTTGCAATTGATAACTTGCTACAAACTCTTCATCAAATTCATCAATCTGGATATCGCTTTTAGGCGGAGTTTTCTCTTCCTTAGTTACGGTATCAACCGAGCTAACGCCGGGGTCATCCAGAATCCTGTACCAGTTTTTGTCCAATTCCGTATGATTCACATTCTGCAGGTAAACGTCCTTGCCTTCACGGCTTAGCTGCACAATGCGCACTGCCAGACCATCGTGAAAAATCCCGAATGCCAGTTTGGGGTGTCGTTTCATATTATCTACCTATTATTTTTATTGTGCGGTGCAGGAGTGCCTGCGTCCTCGCTGGCAAGGTTATCCTACGTCCTCGTAGGATCCCGCCTTCCGAGCATCGCTTTACCATCGTCTTGGGGATTGGTATCGTCCCCGTCTCCCTAAAAGAACATGAAAAATCTTTCATTCTCATCAAAAACCCTGTCATTCCCGTGGAGACGGGAATCCAGCACTGATTATTCCCGTTAGGAATGACACAATTAAAACACTGCAGTTTATACATTTATCTGTTGTTCTTACAGAACTTACAAAAGGGCTGGATTCCCACCTCCGTGGGAATGACAAAGAGGGCTGGATTCCCACCTCCGTGGGAATGACAAAGAGGGCTGGATTCCCGCCTCCGTGGGAATGACAAAGAGGGCTGGATTCCCGCCTCCGCGGGAATGACAAAGAGTTTCGCACTGTGTTCACTCACAATCTCTGTTTCCTATGCCAGGGAAAATAACTGCACCATGCGTTTCTTGTTATTAGCATAATTCACCGCCGTTTGCTGCGTAATGTACCCTTTTTTATGCAGCTCTCGCAAATCTTGCTCCAAGGTACACATACCGTAGCGGCGCCCTTCCACCATCATCTGATAGATTTCTCCAATGTTTTTATTGCGAATTGCCGCTTGCACGCTGGGGTCTGCGGACAAAATTTCTTTGGCCATCACCAATCTGCCATCAATGGTGGGAACCAGTTTTTGGCTCATGGATATGGACAGCACGTCTGCCAGTCGGTTGCGGATACGCTCTTGTTCTTCAGGGGGAAATTCGGCGATAATCCTGTGAATGCTATCTATAGCCGAGCTGGTATGCAAAGTTGTAAATGCCTTATGTCCACTATCGGTAATTTCCAGCACAGTGGCAATAGTTTTTGCATCCCGCATTTCGCCAACCACGATAATATCAGGATCCTGCCGCAAAGCTTCAATCCCTCCTGCCTCAAAACTTACCACATCCATACCCACTTCGCGGTGGCGTACCAAACTGGTTTTCGAGGCATGTACATATTCTATGGGATGCCCAATTATTACTATATGGGCAGCATTTTCGCTGTTATTCATGTCGATTATGGCATCCAGGGTTGTAGATTTGCCACTGCCGGTAATGCCTGTTATCAGCACCAGCCCTGCTTTCTCGTGTTTCAGATTCATGCGTGCTGCCACCGGCGCAGGAATCCCCAGCCCATCCATGGTATAAAGCTTATCATTGATGCAGCGAAAATTGGTAGCTAAAAACCCCCGGTCGAAGTAAGTAGAACCGCGAAAGCGGGCTTCTCTATCTGAAAATACATACTCTTTAGTTTCAGCCGCAGAGGCATCTGCCTCAAGTGCAAAAGATAAGGAGAAATCCACACTTTTCTGTGCGAACAACTTCTGCTTTTGGGATGGACTTAGCCAACTGAGCACCAAAGCGGCAGTTTCCGCATGGCTATACGTCCCCAATGTTAATACAGGTTTTTTTGTTCCATAAATCCGCATCCAGATTTGATTTGCACATCCCGGTGCCCCGAAATCTATATCGGAAGCTTTTGATTCTCTCGTTTTAAGCAGCCAGGTTTTCATTGTTTCCCGGCATTCTGCCTCTATATCTGGATGCTCAGATAGCCAACGGTCAATAATCAGACATTGTTCCGTGCCGGTAAAGTTTTTCGGAATCGCTGCTATTAGTTGGGCAGCAAAGCTTAATCCCATTTTGTATCTCCTATCATACGCCTGGCTTATCCACATTAAACCCAGTATAAAGTCCAATCCGGAATATTGACCTGCGCCATTTCAGATACATGCATTGCAGCAGATTTATCAAATAGCGTTTGCCTACGGTTTCATCGTTATAGGTAATAAACTCCATTATTTTCTTGCGTTTAAAGTGCCGCAATTGCACTTCTCCCTGGGCTTTCAGAGTGGTAAAATTGGCATTGGGGTTTATAAATGTTTCCTCTCCCCAGATATCGCCCACGGCAAGGGTTTCCACAACAGCTCCATTGTGATACACATTAAGGCGCCCCTTTTCCACAAAGATCAAAGAGCCATGCTCCTCATCCAAAGGAATTGTTTCGCCATAAGCGTACTCTGCCACGCTGCCCATGCTTCTAAAATCGCTCGCCTGTTCTGCCGTGAAATTACGTAGTAGCAGCAGCTCATTCTGCTTTCCCGGGGCAGCTTCCCCGGTGTCCATTGCACCGGAGGAGCTTTCTCCCAAATCGAAAGCATGCTTAATGCCCGATTCCACCACTTTCAGCAGTTCTTCAGCCTGAATAGGTTTTGTAAGGTAGTGGTAAGCTCCCGTGCGCACTGCTTTTATCGCGATATCAATACTGGAATAGCCGGTAGTAACAATTATTACCGCCAGGGGCTGAATCTCTTTTAGTTTTACAATAAGATCCAAGCCACCCATGCGCGGCATATAAACATCGATGATATACAGATCAAATTGTTCATAAGCCACTTTCTCCAGGGCATCCAGGCCATCAACCGCCAAGGTTACAGCATAGCCCATTTCCTGCAGGAATTCGCGGATGATCTCGCGTATATTCTGCTCGTCATCCACAACCATTATTTTGCGGGGGTTCATGTTTCCTCCGTTGGGGGTGCTTCGTCTTTTAATTTAGTCTGGTTTGCCATAAACGGGGTCTGCACAGTATCAGGCATATTAAGCCCCAGCTCTCCAGAGCCATAGTAGCCCGACAGCGGATGTTGTTTCAGCGGCTGCATACGCTGCAGCAGCAAACCAATCTTATTTACCGATTCCATAATCTCATTATTGGATTTATGCAAGCCTTCGTTCTGGTACTCGTTGGCATAGCGTTTCACCCTTCCCAGGGAGAGGGTTATCACGCATAGGGGAGTATTTATATCATGATCCAGATGCCCCACATCTTTCAGGATGGGGCGCAGCTCTTCCAATTGCTTTTCCAGTTCCGCATAGTCCGCCAACTTGCTCATGCTTTCCTGCAATTGCAGATCGGTAATCTTTTGCTGTTCAAGTTGGTCAGAAAGATAATTGGCAATTAAGGCAACTCCGCAGAAAAGCCCTGTATAAGATAGTATATATACTGTAGAGCCGGCTACGTCCATATTGGACGATTCGGTGGGGATGAGAATTCTGTTTTGATACAGCAAAATAAGAACAAGTAAAGAGAAACTTCCCGTTAGCCCTGCAAGTAAACCGCCATTTTGTTTGATTGTAAGCGCAGCAGTGATTACTCCAATTAAGTAAACCCACACAAAGAAACTGCTTAATCCCCCTGTAAGATGTACAACAATGGTGGCAAACACAATATCCAGGATTACCTGAAAGACCACCACCCACTGTTTATGTGCATGCGATTGCACCTGAAACAGCAGGTTCAACGCAACGATACCACCAAACACTGCAAAGAACAGGATGGTCTGTACCATGGTCTCATGGAAGCTGATGTGCAGCAGCCCAATCGAAAACAGCACCACCACCATAAACCAGCGGATCATTGCCCACCAGTTCAAAAGCTGAAGTTTCTCATTATCCATAATAAGCCTCCATGGCTAATCTCTTATATACTGTATAGTTGCGGGGTTAAGTGTCTGGTTGTAATAAGTAAGTATCTCTGCATCAGACAGCGTTCTGGGCACCAGACCCACCTGATCCATATCGCCCTTCATGTAATGGAAAGCATCCCCGGATTGGGGTGTGCCATAATACTCTCTGCCCAGATATATCCCTTTGTTCTGGATGGCAGATGGACTGTACCAGGGGTATAGTAAATTTTGGGAGGTACCCACCGGCAAACCGTTAAAATAGCCTTTCACT
>JAVEUB010000109.1:0-8598 GCA_034005785.1 Cloacimonas sp. (SeqCode)
GTTGATCTTGCCAATACGTTTTAAGGGAAGCAGCACACTAATCACAGTAAGAAAATAAGAGACGAAAATAACCAGCAGATAATCCCCCAGCAAAAGCTGAACAGGCAGGATTATAGAGCCGGAATCGCCCATGCCCAGCTTCACAATGCCGAACTGCTTTTGTATTAGCAGCAGCAAGCTTCCCAAACCCAAACCCAAAATTATTGCCACGGTGCACAATAGTAGCGATTGTAGTAGAAACATACTTTGCAGATCGCGGTCGGAGAGACCTAAAGCCTTCAGCAGCCCCAGTTCTCGCTTCTTTTGAGAAATTGTTTTTAGCAGATTACCGGTTAAATTGAAGCTGGCGATGATGAACATGAACAGCATGATGATAAACATGATGTATTTCTCGAAACGGATCGCCCCGTAGAGGCTGGAATCGAAATTACTCCAATCCTCCAGCAGATATTGCGGGTAAAGGCTTTGTAAGTGTTTAAGGTAATGCTGAGAGCGGGAAAACGAGGGAGTTTTTAGCTCCAGATAATCCACTTCAGCGTTGTACATGGCAAAAAACTCTGCTGTACCCAAAGGGATATAGCTGTAGCTTTGGTCGTATTCCGGCATACCCGCAGCAAATATCGCCTGCACTTGCAGAAAACGAACTTGGGGAATCATTCCGAAAGCCGTGGGGATATTGAACATAGGAGAAATAAGCTGGATTTCATCACCCAGATAAACGCCCAATTGCGCAGCCAAACCTGCCCCCAAAGCGATGCCGCCATCCGTGAAAGTATCTTCATTCAGGCTTCCAGCCACCAAGCCTTGCACCACTTCCTTATTCTTGCCATCCGGGGTGTTCAAGGTAGCAGAAACAGCGCGTTGTTGCTTCAGATCGATCCCGAAACACAAAGTGGGGACTACTACATAGCCGCGTTTGATCAATAGCTCGTTGCGGATAACCGGTGCCGCCAAAAAGCCTTGCTGCTTCAATTCTGCCATCAGGGGCACATAGTTTGGGACGGTGCTGCCATCTTTACCGCTTAGGCGAATTTCGGAATACGTGCCCACAATGCGATTTTGGATATCGGCACGAAAACCATTCATCACAGAGCTTACACACAGCAACGCCAAAACGCCCAAGCTGATGCCAGCCAGGCTTAAATAGTGGCTACGACCGATCCCGCGCTGTTTGCGACCGCTGAGGTATTTCTTTGCCAAGTACAGAACACTGATATTTTTCATAATCTATTGCAACGCTAATTCCTGAAAGCTTGCAGAAAAGTCAAGCTTTTGTTTTAGGGCATTCACCCATTTTTTCCTTTATTTCCATTCTCTCATTGTCATTCCTGCGTAGGAGCTTGTGTGAAAACGTTTTGTCATACCCGCGGAGGCGGGAATCCAGCCCGTTCGTCATTCCCGTGGAGACGGGAATCCAGCCCTGATGAATCCCATTAGGGATGACACAAATAAAGCATTGCAGTATAAGCATATATCTGCCGTTCTTACAGACCTTATAAATGGGCTGGATACCCGCCTCCGCGGGTATGACAGGAGTTTTCGCACAGCCGCCTCCGCGGGAATTACAGGAAAAAATGGGGGAATGCCTGTTTGTTTTTGGTTTTTGGCTTGATTCTTGCAGTAAATTTTTCGAGTATGATTATAAAACAGGCAATACACTGTAGATGAAAAAGGAACAATTTGAGGCTTTTCTAAGCACTAATGAGAAGCGTATCTTCCGTTATCTCTGGAATTTATGTGCTAATGAACAGGATGCTATGGATATCCTCCAGAGCGTGTTTATTGCCGTGTATCAGAATATCGAAAAAATAGAAGAAGCGACAGCTTTGGCTTATACTTATAAAATCGCACATAACAAATGTATGACTTTCCTGAAACAAAACAGCCGCTATATCCAGGTGGAGCCTTCATCATTCAATAGTATCCCTGATCGCTCTGCTGCCGAGCCAGAAACGGATTATAGCAAATTACAAACCGCAGTTAAAGCGCTGCCTCCCAAACTGGCGGTAGTAATCCAGCTACAATACTATGATAAGCTGTCTTACAAAGAAATTTCTGAAGCCCTGGGCATAAGCGTAAAAGCGGTTGAATCCTTGTTGGTTCGTGCCAAACGCATCCTGCGCAAAAAAATGTTGCAGGATAATGCCAGGGAACAGGTATAATGTGTGGAGCTCGATGATGCTGAACAAAATCGGGTGCCCAATAAATTAAAGGAGCTATAGAAACATGAGATGCAGCAAAGCACAACACTACATCGATCTAAGCTTGGATGGCGAACTTAAAGCCCGCCACCAGAAACATCTACGCCAGCATCTGGCCACCTGCAAAGTGTGCCCTGCCTGGCAAACCCAAGCTGTAAAGCTGCAGCACATGCTTGCGAATGCTCCCCAAGTAGAAGTTCCAGCCTGGGTTCATGCCAATATCATGGATAAGGTGCACCGCCTTGATAAGCAGCGCCCCAGCTTTGTCAACCGCTTTAAGCTTGCCCCTGCAACCGCCACCCTGGCAATTATCATCAGCTTTTGGGTTGGTGCGCAGATAGGCAGCAAGAGTTTCACTAACGAAACTGACACTAATATTACACAAAGTACCACACTGCTGAGCAGCAATAACATCGTATTTGGCGAAAACAGCCTGATCGACAGCTATGAAGCAACCGGAGAATCCAATGAGTAAGCGCTGGCTAACCGCCCTTTTGCTGATATCTTTCAGCTTTAATCTGGCCGTGGTGGGCAGCTTTATTTATCTTCGCCTTGTTATGCCATGTCCGGTTCCACCTCCAGAAAGGCTTGATAGACAAATGCAGCCCATGCATCGCGAACATGGCTATATGGCTAATGATCCTGAAGTTAACGTGCTGCGGCGAAAGTTTACCGATACCAAAATCAAGCTGATGCAGGAACTTGCCAAAAATCCCGTCGATGAATCTAAAGTTAATGCGATAATAGATTCGTCCCTTTATTGCCAGAATGATCTGGAACACAAATTGGGGCTTAAGATCTTGGCTTATCGCAAAACCATGAACGCCGCTGAAGCAAAGGAACACTTTCTGCGCCGTGCGGAAAACTTAAAAAACCGAACCCATAATAACCCAAGAATAAGACTTAGGAGAAAACCATGAAAAAACTAATTATTACAAGCCTCACCCTGATGCTTTTGGTAGGCATGCTGCTTGCCCAAAAACCACCGCTGAAAGAGATGCAAGCCCAGAACATGAAAGATGATCCCATGATGAGCTGCATGCAGGAAATGAAACTGACAGATGCTCAGATGAAAAAGTTTGAAGAACTGAAAACCGGCTTTACTAAAATCCAAAATACTACAGAAGCCGAGATTGAAAATATGCAAATAGACATGCACGCGGCACTTAAAGCAGAAAAGTTTACCGAAGCCAAAGCACTGAATAAGCAGTTGTTTGCCAAGAAAAACATGCTCGCTGATGTTAGAATCGATTTTATGGCTGCCAGAATGAAAGAACTAACCCCCGATCAGAAAGAAATTATGAAAAAGAACATGGCAGAGTTCCAAGGTGGCAGACACATGATGAACGGCAAAGGGATGATGCACGGACAAGGCATGATGAACAGAAAAGGCAGACAAGGCGATGATTGCACCGACTGCGGTGATGGCCACGGAAAAAATATGCAACATAACCAAAAAGCGATGCAGAAGAAATAAAAGAACCCCCCTCCTCAGTAACACAACAGATAAAGCCACGGAGCACTCCTTCCGTGGTTTTTTTTATATGTGAGAGGCTACGCCAGTGAGAGCTTCGCAGTGAGAGCCTTCGGCTGTGAGGGCTTCGCAGAATTGCACACTCACTGCAAAGCTCTCACTGCCGAAGGCTCTCACTGGCGTAGCCTCTCACCCCCAAAAAGCCGCTTGACAGAAAATCCCCTATGGAATTATGGTAAAAGACACACTAAAGCACAGAAACTAATATCGTTACGGGGAGAAAGAATGGCGCTTATAATGAAAACGACCCGCTTTGTAGAAGGGCAGATAGATACATTTCTGGATATCGTTAGCGATTCGGCTATGATGTTCCAGCTTGCTATGGAAGATTATCTATTGGACAGGCACGAGCAATTTGAAATGCGGCTTAGCCAAATACGCGATAATGAACATCGTGCAGATGATCTGCGGGTAAGCATCGAACGCTTTCTTTACGAGCGCACCCTGATTCCCGAAAACCGCGGAGACGTGTTGGCCATCCTGGAAAACACCGATGAAGTGATAGATAACATCAAAGATAGCATGGTACAGTTTTCCATCGAAATGCCCCAGATCCCTGAAGTAATGGATGATCTGTGGATGCAGACCACGCGTGCCTCTGTAGCTTCTGTGGAACAACTGGCTTTTGCAGTTCGTTCTTTCTTCCATGATCTGGCGGCAGTGAATAACTACATCCATAAAGTTCACTTTTTCGAGCGTGAAGCGGATCAGTTGGGCGAAAAACTGCGCCGCCTCATTTTCAGCCTGGATATCGAGCTTGCACAGAAGAGCCAGCTCCGCTTTTTCGCTATCCATATCGAGAGAATCTCGGATTATGCCCAAGCAGTAAGCGATCGCTTGTCCATCTATGCCATAAAACGGCAGCTCTAATATATGGTTTTTATCTACCTGTTTAGCGGCTTGTTCCTGGGTTGGTCTTTCGGAGCTAAAGATACGGGAAACATCTTTGGAGCAGCGGTAGAAACCAAGATGATCACCTTTCGCAAAGCAGCCTTAATTGCGGCGATATTCGTGACCCTGGGTGCAGTTCTGGATGGCAGCGGCCCTTCGCAGACGCTATCCCGGCTGGGTGAAGTAAATGCTTTGGGTGGAGCTTTCACCGTCGCTTTAGCAGCAGCAGCCACGATTACGCTGATGGTTCGGATCGGCATCCCCGTTGCTACATCGCAAACCCTGGCAGGAGCCATCATTGGCTGGAACTATTTTGCCGGTAGATTAACCGATTACAGCAGCTTAGCCACCATCGCTGGAAGCTGGGTATTGGCTCCGGTATTGGGAGCTGTATTTGCCGCCATTCTGTTTTTCCTTTTCCGCGCTTACCTGGGTAGGGTTAAGATACACCTGCTGGAACAAGATGTTTGGACTCGTTTTTGGCTGGTTATCATCGGCGCATTTGGAGCTTATTCGTTAGGCGCAAATAATATTGCCAACATCGTGGGTGTGTTTGTTCCGGTAAACCCCTTTCGTGATGTACAAATCCCTTTTTTCGGCACTTTAACGGGAGTAACTCAGCTATTTTTACTTGGATCAGCCTCAATTGTAGTAGGCATCTACACTTACTCGCATAAGATAATGAGAACAGTGGGCAAAAATTTGTTCCACCTTTCACCCATAACCGCGCTGATAGCTGTTTTATCGGAAGCAATCGTGCTGTTTATCTTTTCCTCAAAAGCCTTATATGGATTACTGGTAAAAGTAGGCCTTCCCCCCATCCCGCTGGTGCCAGTATCGGCTTCTCAGATTATCGTTGGCTCGGTACTTGGTATCGGCCTGGCCAAAGGTGGCAAAAACATCCGTTACAACATGCTGGGCAAGATCTTGTTTGCCTGGATCACCGCTCCGGTGATTGCCTTTTTCTTTTCCTTTGTGGCTTTGTTCATAATCCAGAACGTATTCGAGCAAACCGTTAATCTGGAAAGCCACTATGTTTTCGATCGTTACACCATCATGCAGATTAAAGATAGCGGTTTGGACAGCGATCATTTATCCACCGTGAACGGCCGCGTTTTTGATAATGAAAACGTGCTGTACAAGCAGCTTAAGGAAAGCGGTAATTTCACCAAAGAGCAACTCTTGCAGATAATCCAGATCACCCAGATCCATCCCACGCTGATCGACACAAAAATTCTTGAGGATCAAGGCTTGCAAGTAAACTTCACGCAGCCCCAGTGGGATGCCCTAACCCGCTTGAATGGACGCATCTTCCGGCATAAATGGTTACTTGCTGCTGAACTGGCAAAAACTCCGGCTTGGAAAAAAATGCAAACAGTGAGTAAAGAAGCGGATGAAAAGCATAATAGTGAGCTGGATAGCAAGTTAGCCATCCTCTACCGCAATCTGTACCACCCCGAAAAATAGCGCATGAATCCCTTTATCGAGAAAATCATTCCACTTATTCTATCGTTTTTTGTAGGCATCGCCTTCAAAAAGCTGAAACTACTATCCAAAGACGACGCTCCGGTTCTGTTGCGTTTTGTGCTAACCGTTACTTTGCCAGCACTTACTATTATAGCCATCTCCAATGTTGTGCTGGTGCCGGATATGACTCTGATCCCGTTTATGGCAATGATTGTGGTGTTTCTGATGTTTGGAATTTCCAGTCTTGCCCAACGCAGCCTCAAAATGCCGCGTCCCATGTTTGGCAGTTTTTTGGTGGGCACGATGATTATGAATACTGCCTATTCTCTGCCCTTTTTTGCCGCTGCTTTTGGCAATGAAGGCCTGGCACGGGCGAGTTTGTTTGATATCGGCAACACCGTTATGATTTTCACTTTCACCTATTACAACGCCATTAAATACGGCGAAAATAAGCATACCGACAAGATTGACTGGACGAAATTCCTGCGTTTGCCACCGCTGTGGGCAATGGTGATTGCTTTGGGCTGGAAGATAGGAGGAGTGCCTCTGCCCCGGCTGGGGCTAAACTTTTTCAGTTTAATCGGTCAGCCTACCGTGCCTTTGGTGATGATTGCGCTTGGTTTGTATTTCGAGCCAAAGCTGAAAAACCTGCGTAAAGCCCTGTTAGCTGTTTTTATCCGCATGGTTATTGGCTTGGGCATAGGCTATTTGCTTGCATTAATCTTTGGGCTGCAAGGCATTACCCGCACAGTGGTGATTGTTAATTCTGCCTTGCCGATTGGATTCAATACCCTCATTTTCGCCAATCTGGAAAATATGGACAGGGAGTTTGCTGCCACCTGCGTTTCCATATCTATCTTTATTGCTTTGTTTTACATCCCGCTGCTGATCTATTTGTTTAGCTAAGGGAGTGCCTGCATCCTCGCAGGCAAGGCCTGCCGACGTCCTCGTCGGCAGTCACAATTCTAACAGTTTACTTCACACAAAACAAACGGCCGACGCGGACGTCGGCCAGCCTTTCCGACGGGGACGTCGGAACTCCAAAGCAGGAACTCCAAAGCGGAAACTCCAAAGCTTACGCTATCTCGTGACGTTTCCTATCTGTATGGTTCAATATCTTTTTACGCAATCTAATGCAATCTGGAGTAATCTCCAATAGTTCATCATCGCCCACATATTCCATCGCCTGTTCCAGGCTAAAGATGCGTGGCGGAATCAGCTTAATGGCATCATCTTTACCCGCAGCGCGGTTATTGGTAAGCTTTTTTCCCCTACACACATTTATCACCAGGTCTTGTTCCTTGGCATGTTGACCCACCACCATACCCCCATACACTTCCGTATTGGGATTGATGAAGAACGTACCCCGCGGCTGGAAATTGTTCAGCGAGTAGCCCAGCGCCACGCCATTTTCCATGGCAATCATCGAGCCATGGGTGGAGCCTTGTATCTCGCCTTTATATTCTTCGTAATCGTAAAAACACTGGCTCATAATGCCCGTACCGCGTGTTTCGGTAAGGAACTCGTTTCGGCAACCGATTAGTCCCCGTGCCGGAATTTTAAATTCCAACCGTGAATAACCATCGATGGCAGGAGTCATATTAATAATCTCGCCCTTGCGGCCACCCATCATATCGATCACCGTGCCCACAAATTCCTGAGCCACGTCCACCATCAGCAGTTCAATAGGCTCCAAGGTTTTACCGTTTACTTCTTTGAACAGCACACGGGGCTTGGAAATCTGGAATTCATAGCCTTCGCGGCGCATATTTTCCATCAAAATAGAGAGCTGCAGCTCGCCTCTGCCTTTCACCGTGAAGGTATCGGCAGAATCGGTTTTTTCCACGATCAAGGACACGTTGGTTTGCAGTTCCTTTTGCAGCCGTTCCCAGATCTTGTTGGAAGTAAGCCACTTACCCGATCTACCCATAAAGGGGGAATTATTAATCACAAATTCCACGGCAATGGTAGGTTCATCAATATTGATACTTGGCAGAGCAACCGGATATTCTTTACTGCAAACTGTTTCGCCGATATCGATCTTCTCCAGACCGGCAATAGCTACAATATCACCTGCATAGGCAACCTTAACTTCTTTCTTCTGAAGGCCTTCGTAGGTGAAAAGGGTGGTAACTTTGTACAGTACTCGCTCATCGTTGCGCTTCATTAGCAGCACTTCTTCACCGGCAATTACGGTGCCGTGATGAATTTTACCTATGCCCAGCTTGCCCAGATAGTTATCGTATTCGATGGCAGAGGTAAGCATCTGAAAAGGCTGATCTGCATCGCCATCCGTATCGGGAACTTCAGCAATTACCATGTCCAGCAAGGGGAAGATGCTCATAGGCTCATCACCAATTTCGTTAATCGCATAACCATCCTTACCGGAAGCATAGATAACTGGAAAATCAAGCTGTTCGTGGTGCGCATTCAGCTCCAGAAATAGCTCGAAAATCATATCCAGCACATCGTGGGGACGGGCATTGGGGCGATCTATCTTATTAA
>JAVEUB010000110.1:0-8614 GCA_034005785.1 Cloacimonas sp. (SeqCode)
TCATCGATATGCCAGATCAACAATCCGCTGCCATCTTGCAAAACTCCGCTGTTGTTTGGCATTGGGCCACCCAAACCGGGCAGGAAGAAATCCCATTCGCTACCCAAATAGCTGTTTTCCATAAAGTTAAAGTAAGGCAGCAGGGGAAAGTTCTCATAATAATCCTGCTCACCTTCCGGCAGTAGTTTAAAGCTGTAACTTGGTTGGCTGGAATAGGGATCCAAACTTGCGTCAGGATTCTGCTGCCTATTTTCAATCAGGAAATACTCTGTAGCCGTAATAGGAATTTTATAGAGCCGTAAAGCGCTGGAAGAGTGATTTAGAAAGTGATCTACGATATTACCAGCGCTATTCTGCGTGATGACCACGGGATTTTCCCATCCCAAAAGGTAACGTGAATAAGCACTAAGCTGCGCTGGCACAAAACCATTACCATTCCAGACACCTGTGCCCATAAGTCCCCAATTCCCAATGCCTTGGCTTTTATCATTTCCGCTTGCACCGCTATCGTTATCGAATAGTGTCGGCAAGCCTATTAGATGTCCATATTGATGTGCGAGAACACCATAGATACTGAAGAGGTATGCCGAAGCGTTCTCTTCCCCTTCTGCTGGAAAGTAATCCTGAAATTCATCTTCGGGCACCATAACAACATTGGTAAGCACGGCTCCATCATTTGTAGGATAGCCTGGGTAGCTGTCATTGTCTGGCTCAAATGCCGCTTGCAGGTTCTTGCGGGTCATGAAGGTGCTCCAGATTTCGTCCGTTCTAATGCCATCGATATCCGATTCTTGCCCGGCCCCTGCATGGAAGATGATCAGCCCTCCATACTGGGAAAAATCGACTGTGGCGTCAATCTGAGCCATGATGTGCGGCAACATTTGGGGAAGGCGGTGATCAATTTTTTCGGAGCTGTCCTCTCCGTAGTAAGACATCGGATTGGGCATGGTAAGCACTTGCGGATAAAGACTGTAGTTCATTTTGTAGGCACCATGGCTGGCATCCACGTAGAAATCTTGCAAATGCAGCATCCAGCGTTTAACAAACACCTCATCATGGGGCAAATAGTCTGGATAAACCGCCTGAGAAACAAAGCTCTTATCGCTAAATTGAACCCTTAAGACCAGAATACTGTCTGGAATTACCTTTGTGTTGGCTGCACCCTTTGGGGAAACAAACGCAGAGGATTCAACCCGAGTGTTTTGCCAGCCCGAAGGGATATTTTTGTAACCTGGAACCGGCGGAACCAAAGCACAAAGCAGACTTGCTGCACATAACAGCGCAGACAGCAGAGCCAGTTTATAACATTTTTGTTCACAAGGCATCTAAACCACCTTCATAATAGAATTTTTTGTACAAAGACAAAAAGCATCCGAATCTGTTTGGATGGTGCAAGCAAGTTGCTAAGCTGAACATCTATAAATACTTACACAACTGGCTAAAATCACCATTGCAGTAATTAGAGCCAAGATAAACACGATGAAACAAGTAAGCCCAATCTGCTCTTGGTGTCAACAAAAAACTCGCTTGAGGCGAAAATAATATCTGCTCAAGCGAGTTTACAGTGTGCCTTGGAGTTCAAAGTGCCTTCGCCAAATATTTATTTACTCGTATCTCTTAGCCAATTTGGACGGTAAGATACATTCTGCTATCTTGGGCGTTAGCGAAAACCAAGTTTTTTTAGTGGAGGTTTATAGATTATTCCCGGCAAGAATATCCGCTTCATTGCATTTGCAAATGCGGGCATATTCATTTTGCGGAGTCCAACCACCGGTTTTCTTTTTGTTGGTGATCAGCTTGATTCTCTTGATTTCAGTGTTGCAAACGGGGCACATTACTTTACCTTCAGTAGATGTATCATGCGCAAGTTTTGCTGTAAAGCTTTTTACTTTTCCCATGTTATCCTCTTAGTTGTTAATTCGCTCTTTCAAGGTATTCACCCGTGCGGGTGTCAATTTTTATCTTTTCTCCGGCATCCACAAAGAAGGGCACCATCAGGCGCAAGCCGGTTTCGGTGAACGCTACTTTTCCGCTGCCAGAAGCTGTGTTGCCTTTCATGTTAGGTTCACATTCGGCAATGGTTTGCACCACGCTGGTAGGTAAATCGATGCCCAATACTTCACCCGTGGGAGCCATGATAACCATAACTTCCATGTTTTCTGTGATCAGCTTTTCTTTATCGCCCAGCACTGCTGCTTCAACATGCATTTGTTCATAATTCTCGCTATCCATCAGTACCAAGAACTCGCCTTCGCGATACAGGTATTCTTTTTTGGTGCGTTCGATGCGAATTTCCGCGAAGTTATCGCTATCGCGAAAGGTATTCTCCAACACCTTTCCGGTGCGGACATTTTTGAGCTTGGTGCGCATGAAAGCCGGCCCTTTCCCTGGTTTTACGTGAAGAAATTCCACTATCTCGTATAAACCTTCTTTGAACTCGATGATCATGCCATTGCGTACATCAGCTATTGAAGCCATAATTTTCGTTCCTTGTATTTAGACTAAGTAAGCCATCTTTTAGGAACTGGCTATTTTGGCAAGGGAAATTTTATACAGGCATTCCCCCATTTTTTCCTTTATTTCCGTTCTATCATTGTCATTCCTGCGGAGGAGGCTGTGTGAAAACTCTTGTCATACCCGCGGAGGCGGGTATCCAGCCCATTTATAAGTTCTGTAAGAACGGCAGATAATCATATATATATCAATGCTTTATTTGTGTCATCCCTGCCGGGATTCATCAGGGCTGGATTCCCGCCTCCGCGGGAATGACAGAAGGTTTTGCAGTTTTCACACAGCCGCCTCCGCGGGAATGACAGAAGGTTTTGCAGTTTTTGCACAAGCTCCTCCGCAGGAATGACAGGAAATAATGGGGGAATGCCAGAAATTTTATACCATATTTCAAGTTGGAAGGTTGGCTCACTCTTCTCTGCACGCATTGCCTTAGCATTGGCTTTGCATTGTGGATGGGATGGACAATGCATAGCCAATGGTAAGGCAATGCGTGCAGGCGAGAAACTTCTAAGCGGCAGCTATACAAAACAAGCTTGATCCTCTATAATTGAACACGAGCCTTTTTATCTTGACGTAGATATAGGGTTGATAATTAAGTGGATTCGTGCGTTGTACGTGTATGTTGCGTGGCAACGGACAAAAAAAACTCTTGAGAGGTGAACAATGAAAAAGGCTATCAAACAAGCAGCAATTGCAGGTGGCGTGCTCTTCGTAGGCTACCAGGGTTTTCGCATGTTCCGCTTAATTAAATCGGTTATCGCCTTGGATAAAGCTCTACCAGACTATCTGGAATCTGTGTACAGCGAAAAACCCAAAGTTAGCTGCATGGTTAATGCGCACATAACTATAAACACGAAAATCACCGTAAAGTATAGGGCTGAAATTCTGGCAAATCACGACGACATCGAAGCAACAACCAGACAATACATAGCCGATTTTTATCCGCTTTTGGCGAACAGCAAGCTGACCATAAACGTTGTGGAAGAAAGCCTTTAAGATATCCTGATAGCTTACTTTTTTAAGCTCTTGTTTTTCTGCACTTGAGCCGTGGATTCGCGCAAATATAGCGGTTCCAAGGCAGCCATATCTTGCTGAACGTGTTTGTGTGGCAATAAATCACCCAGCGCAAACAGCCCTCCTGCATTGGGAATAAGAGTGGCTGGATGAACAGGATAAAAGATTCGCCCGGCTGCTTTTAGTAACGGCGTTAAGAGAGGAGCAGCAGAACCGCAAAGAATGTATTTGTCTATACTTAGCTGGCAAATATCATCAGGCTTCAATACCTGCGGCGAAATGATTTCCCGCAAACACGGATCGTAAAAGCCACAATAAATCTCTTTCATTTTGGCATCAATACAAACCAGGATATTCTTGCCCAAACCGCTATATTCCAACGCTGCCAGTTCCAAAGAAGAATAGGCAAAAAGCGGTAAACCCAAGCCCATCGCGATGCCTTTAGCTGTGGCTATGCCTATCCTGATGCCCGTGAATGATCCAGGCCCACTGCAAATGTAAATAGCACTTAAGTCCTTCTGCGTTATGTCGCAAAACTTCAACGCAATGTCTATGGCCGGCATCAGCGTTTCGCTATGGGTAATTTTGATATCAAAAAAAGCGGAATAAATAATCCGCTCTTCTGTACCCAACGCAATCGAGCCAGAACTTAAACTTGTATCAATGGCAAGTTTCAATTACCGGTGCTCATCCAATCGTCATAGAGTTTTTCAAAAACAAGCTTGTGCTTCGCTTCATCCGCAGCTAAACGGCGAAACAGCGTGGCAATTTCGGGATCGGGGAATTTCACACTCATTTCAGAGTAGAGCTTGAAGGAGTTTTCCTCGCGTTTCATGGCTTTGATAAGTATGTTTTGATAGGTAAGATCCAGCGTTTCAGGATCTGCCGTGAGGTACTCGCTGATCATCAGGTTTGGGGTGCGCTGAATATCTTCAGGTTTAACACCTGTCTGTCTGATCTTTTCAATCACCACAATGTGCCCCATCTCCATGGATTCCATCTCTCTCAGCATCTGAATCTGCCCAGAAAACTTGGCTACTTTCTGCAGTTCACGATAAAATTCCACCGCTTCCTGTTCTCTGGCAACGGCAAAATCGAGCAGTTCGTTAAATTCTTGTTTATTCATTGTTCCTCAATCAATAGTTTGTTAAAGTTGACCGGGAGAACAGTGCAGCTCTCCCGGTCAATAGGCTTATAGATTAATCTACAGGCTCGAACATGTCTTTTCCGACTCCACATTCCGGGCAAACAAAATCCTCGGGAAGTTGTTCAAAAGAAACGTTGTCGTTATCGGCCGGATCGTAGATCCATCCACAGGCGATACATTGATATTTCTGCATTGTTACCTCCTTATCTTCTTTAATAGGGTTTTTCTGTTTAGTATGCTTCTACATGCACTTCAAAATAACTTTGAGGATGCGCGCATGCAGGGCACGTCTTGGGTGCTTCGGTACTCTCATGAATATAACCGCAATTGATGCATTTCCAAAATATTTTTTCGTCTTTCTTAAATACTTTCAGGTCGCGGATGTTGTCGTAGAGTTTGCGGAATCGCTTTTCGTGCTCTTTTTCCACCCTGGCAATCATACGCCAGGAGGTGGCAATATCTTTGAATCCTTCCTCTTCAGCAATATCGGCAAACATTGGGTACAGTTCAGTCCATTCTTCTTTTTCGCCATTTGCAGCATATTCCAGATTCTTAAGCGTACTTTCTGGTGACCAGCCCACAGGAAAGGAAGCCATGATGTTAATAACTTCGCCTTCCAAGCCATTCTTCAACAAATGCTTGAAGAATACCTTGGCATGTTCTTTTTCGTTTTCGGATGTTTCGGTGAAGATATTACACACCTGCTCGAAGCCTTCTTTCTTGGCTGTTTTGGCAGCATAGCCATAACGCATCCGGGCTTGGGACTCTCCGGCGAAAGATTTCATCAGGTTTTCGGCTGTTCGAGTTTCTTTAAAAGACATTTATTTTCCTCCTTAATTTAGGCTTTCCACAGCCCATGCAGGTTACAATATTCACGCACGGACAATACTTTTTCCAGTTTAACCGGGAATTTAGCCTTGGGTTCATCACCAGGTTTTAACTCTTTGCGGTACACTTTCTTTTCGGTAAGCACTTCGATAAAAGCGATATAGTGTTTCTCTTCCATAGGATGTGGCACGCTGCCAACTGTAACCTCAATCTTGTCGCCAAGATCGGTAATTACGGGCACATGCTTTTCCTTGGCTGCATCCACAGTGTTTCCTGCAAGTAAATTCATCGGCTGACCGCAGCAAACTAATTCGCCCTCGCCGCCAAAAACTGCTTCCACAACATTGCCGCACACCGGGCAATGCCAAATTTGACGTAATGCTATCATTCTTTCCTCCAGTATGTTAGTATCATTATCCAACATTAGGTAAGGGGCATTCTTTTGTCAATAGGAATTTTCATTTCCTGCTTGCCTCAAGAAAATCCTTGCCAAAAAGATCGGTATTGGTTTTGATGCCTTAAACTGGTCTAATACGATAAGGATAATTTCGATGAAACGCCTCGCATTGCTGCTGTTAACACTGTTTGTGCTGGCTGGATGTGTCCAATATGATGAAGAGCTATGGCTCAATCATGATGGCTCCGGCAGAGCGAAGCTGCGTCTGATTCACCGTTCACCCTACGAGAACCCTGAAGAAATAATGCGCAAAGCATCACTGCCCGGAATAAGTTTGCAAGGCTACAATATCCAAAGGCGTGGAGCTGATGCCATCTACACTATTGAGTTCAAGTTTAAAAGCGTGGAAGCCTTTAACAACGTTAATGACCAACTTGGTGCGGCAGATTTCTGGGGAAAAATAACCCTTAATAAAGAACGGGGACGGCGCATTTCTTTCAAACGCAGAATTGCTCTGGGCAGCCAGGATGGAGATGACGATCTGGAAAACTTCTTTAGCAGCATGCAAACTGAAAGCGCTATCTGGAATTATAAACTGCATGTGCCTTGGAAGATTGTTTCCTCAAATGCTCTCCCAGAAAATGTTGATGCCAAAAACCACACTATTACCTGGAGTTTCGACACTCAAAAGATGTGGAATAGAAACGAAATGATGACCGTTGAGCTGGAAAAAAACTTCCCCTGGATGCTTATTGTTATCGGTGTAATCGTTCTCGTATTGGGCATTTTTATTGTACACTGGCTATTCCGCTTCGCCAAAAAATCTCATCTGATAGAGAGGCTTACACACCACTCGGAAGGGTGAGAGGTTTCGCCAGTGAGAACCTTCGGTAAGTGAGAGTGCTTCGCACAAGTGAGAGTGCTTCGCACAAGTGAGAGCTACGCAAGTGAGAGCTACGCAAGTGAGAACTTAGTAAGTGAGGTGAAAAAGTTACACATCGTGATTTAGAAGTGTATAAGCTGAGCATGAAGTTAGGAGGTGACGTTTACAAGCTATGCAAGACTTTCCCCAAATGTGAATTGTTTGGTTTGTGTTCTCAGATGCAGCGAGCTGCAGTTTCAATCCCCAGTAACATAGCTGAAGGTGCAGCACGCAACAGCACTAAAGAGTACATCCACTTCCTTTCTATTTCCACAGGTTCAGCTTCAGAACTGGAAACACAACTTGGCATTACAGAAATACTTGGTTACCACAAAGATGAAAACACTCTAAAACAGCTCAACCACGATATTGACATCATCCGCTACATGCTAATCAAGCTGATGCGCAGCCTGCAACAAAAACTGTAACCACCCCTCCTCACTTGCGTTAGCTCTCACTGGCGAAGCCTCTCACTGCATAGCTCTCACTGGCGAAGCCTCTCACCTTTTTCAGTGCGCCTGATACCAATCCTTTCCCACTCCAATATCTGTCTTTAGCTCCACAATTTTCCGCAATTCCTGTGGTAAGGCATTTTCCATAGCAGTCTTAACCAATTGCTTTGCTTCATCCAAGGCATCTTTGTGAATCTCAAAAACCAGTTCATCATGCACTTGCAGGATCATCTTTATATAAGGATTAGCAGCAATTTTGGCATGGATATCCAGCATCGCGAGCTTGATAATATCAGCAGCCGAGCCTTGAATTGGCATATTAACTGCCACTCGCTCTGCCTCGCTTTTCAAGCCCGGGTTTTTGCTATTGATGTTGGGCAAATAGAGCCTGCGCCCAAAGATTGTTTCGCAATAGCGTTCCTGATGAGCCTTCGCCACGCATTGCGCAATGAAATTGCGAATGGAAGGAAACTGCGCAAAATAGCTTTCTATTATGCCTTTAGCTTCGTTCTGGCTAATGCCCAAATCACGAGCAAGCTTACGTTGCCCCATGCCATACAGGATGCCGAAATTGATGGTTTTAGCAGCTCTGCGCTGATCCTGGCTAACTTCTTCCAGTGGCACATTATAGATTTTGGCAGCAGTGCCTTTGTGAATATCCTGTCCGTTCTTAAAAGCTTGAATCAGCATTTCATCTTTACTCATCAAAGCCAGCAAGCGCAGCTCTATTTGCGAATAATCCGCAGCCAGTATCACATGTTCAGCATCTTTAGCGCAGAAAGCCTTGCGGATTTCACGCCCCAACTGCGTACGCACTGGGATATTTTGCAGATTGGGATTGGATGAAGACAGCCTACCCGTGGAGGCAACTGTTTGGTTAAACGACGAGTGTATTCTACCCGTTTCAGGATTTATCATTTTGGGCAGCGCACTTATATAGGTGGATTGCAGCTTACTAAGTTGGCGGTACTGGATCAGCGTAGCGGCAATGGGAAAATTCTCTGCCAATTCTTCCAGCACGCTATTATCGGTGGAAAACCCGGTTTTCGTCTTTTTGCGGTTAGGCAGCTTTTTTTCTTCAAACAGCAGCTTAGCCAGTTGTTGCGTGGAATTGAGGTTAAATTCATATCCTGCATAGGTATATATCTCTTCAGTTAGCTTTTTCAGCTCGGCATTAATCAAGTGTGAAATATCCCCCAAAATGTTGCAATCGATAGCCACACCGTTTTCTTCCATGGTTTTCAGCACCCTGATTAGTGGTATCTCAATGTTATCAAATACATTTACCATGGTAGAAAAATCCAGCTTGCGCCGATATAGCTTATGCAGCATAAAAGCAGCCC
>JAVEUB010000111.1:0-8603 GCA_034005785.1 Cloacimonas sp. (SeqCode)
CTTCCGATCTCTACTTCAATTGGGGCTGGATTCGCTTAAACATATTTGGCATAAATGCGAAACACAAAGCTGCAAAATAGTGCCAATCCATTTACCCCAAAATGATAGCTAATGCTACAACAAACTAAAGCGCAAGAACTTAACAGCAGGCTCTATGAGCTGATAGCCCTGGAAAGCTCTGCCCTGGATCGTATGCTAAAGATCAGGCAAATTATGGAGCAACTCTATAAGGCTTTAACCGAAGATGCCCGTATCAGTTTCAATGGTCTCTTTGCCCGCATGCAGTATGTGCATCAGACTGATGGGCTTAGCCCCGAATTGCAAACGCAAAGCAATCAACTGCGCTTGCTTTGTAACAAGATAGCCCACGAAGAGGTTACAGAGCTTGCTCCCGGGACAATAGATACTGCTATCATGGTTGTAAGTTCCCTTATTCAGCTTTTCTGCCCCGATTCCACACATCCGAATTTGGTAGAATACCTTGCGCATGCCAATGCCAAACCATTTATACCTGCTAATGATAGCAACAAGCAGAGCTTTTTGTGCGTGGTGAATAGCTGGCAGGTAATGAGCACAGGGCAGGGAGAAAAAGGTATCGAGATTGAAGCGATACGTGAAGACGGCAAGACCTGCAGTATCCTGCTACGTGATGATTTGCACGCGCAGGGGAGTGATGGCAGGCAATATTCCAAGCTGGGGAATTCCCTGTGGAAGTATGCCAGCTTGCACTGCCACGGGCTTTCGGAAGTGGCGGGAAAGGAGAACTTTTTTCAATCTACACCGCAAAGTATCATCGTGCTTGAGCCTGATTTTTTGATTGATGCTTCAGCCTTGGCAGAGTGTTTCAGCTCTTCTTCCGGTAATCCTGAATTCTTTATCCTGAACCGTTTATTTCACGATGCCTATTCGGAAGCTATGCTACAGGGATCGGTGGTCAATAATGTTTTCGACGAACTGGTACTTTCCCCAAACCAGGACTATTTGGACATGTTTAAGAGCAGTTTAGCCGCTTTACCGATAGCTATGGTGTCCTTGGGTAAAGAGGCTGCATTTCGCATTTATGAGCGTGTGCGAGATGAGCACCTGGCTCAGCTTAAAGAGCATATTTCCCGCCTGGGTAATGCAGAAATACTGCTGGAGCCATCATATATTTGCCCCGAATATGGCCTGCAAGGGCGTTTGGATTTGTTGGCAAGAACGGATG
Organism: Cloacimonas sp. (SeqCode); assembly: GCA_034005785.1. Taxonomy (GTDB): domain Bacteria; phylum Cloacimonadota; class Cloacimonadia; order Cloacimonadales; family Cloacimonadaceae; genus Cloacimonas. The sequence goes on from JAVEUB010000111.1 coordinate 1,205, forward strand.
CCAGATACAGCATCGTGGAATTGAAAAGCGGCAAAGCGCATCCCTATGATGTGTGGCTGGGGCATCAAATGCAGGTGATTGCCTATAACATGATTATCCGTAGCGCTTATGGAGCAAGGCGGATCAGCAATGCTTCCATCCTGTACTCGGTAAACAAAGAAAAGCCTTTGCGGCATGTGGTAAACATCAGCATTCTGGAGCAAAATCTATTGATGTGCCGCAATCGGATTCTGGGTATCATGCATCTTTTAACGGAGAACCCTGCTACATTCTTTAACTGGTTGCTTGCTTGTACAGACATGCCCGATAACCCTATCATGAAAGCCAAACTGGAACGCTTCAAAACCCTTATTGCTACCATTGGAGATTATGAATATGAGTGGTTTCTGGCTCAGGTGCAGCGCATCGTGCGCGAGATTTGGTTTGTAAAAACCGGAGATAATGGCAATCGCAGCGAAAGCAGCTTTGGGCATAATGCGCTTTGGCAGCAGGGGCGAGCAGAGAAAATTGCCGGATACAAGATAATAACAGATTTAATACCTATTAGTTACGACAAGAAACTGATTGATTTTGCCATTCCCTCCACGGATGATATTACCGATTTTCGGGAAGGGGATATCGTGGTGCTTTATTGCCAGAATGCCCGCATCACAAATCAGGAAATCCTGCGCGGGATAATTACCATTCTGGATGAAAAGCATTTGCAGATCAGCATCCGCGGAGGGCTAAAAAACAACCAGCGCTTTTCTGCACAAAGCGCTTGGGCAATCGAGCATGATACTTTGGAGACTTCACTTTATTCTCCCTTAAGCTCACTCATCCACTTTTTGCGAGCCGATCCCCATTTACGCAAGCTCATTATGGGCTTGGAAGCTCCGCAATCAGAGCAGGATACAAGCCCCACAGACCCGCATAGCATGGAAACAATTATTGCCCGCATGCATGCTGCAAAAGATTTGTTTATTGTGCAAGGCCCTCCTGGAACAGGCAAAACTTCCGGCTTATTGGGCACCTACATCCACGAACTTTATACGCAAAGTGACAAGCAGATACTAATCCTCAGTTTTACCAACAGGGCTGTGGATGAGATTTGCTTATGCTTGTTGCGCAAAGAGATACCGTTCTTGCGGATGGGCAATTCCGCAGTGATTAAAGATCAATTGCTAAATACCCAAATTGCCGATAAGCGCTTTGAGGAGATGGAAACTGTAATCAGTAACAACCGTATATGGGTAGCGACGGTGCAAAGCGCCAATGCCTGGTATCAAGATTTGCTGAAGATTACCAAAATTGACGAATTGATCATTGACGAGGCTTCCCAGATAATCGAAAACAGCATTTTGGGAATAATCGCGCAAGCACCCAAAACCGTGCTGATTGGCGATCAGAATCAACTTCCACCCATCAGTGTGCAAAGCTCCCTAAATTATCAATTTACGCATCCCCTGCTGCAAAACTTGTGTTATGGCAGTTATCATCAGTCCTTGATGGAGCGTTTACACCGCGTGCAAAGCCTTTGTCAGGGGCAAAACAGCCTTGCCATGTTGCGCTTGCATTATCGGATGCACGAACAGATTGCGCAGCTCATCAGCCATTATTACCAGGATCATTTGCAGGCAGCTTTGGGTTGCCAAACTACTGATCTTACAGCAAATGCATCTTTACCGGAGTTTCTGAATAACCGGCTGGTCTGGATTTCCTGTCCTGCCAGCAAGACAAGCAACTATGATATACTGCAAGTGCAGCTTACAGTGGCGATAATCACCCTACTGCTGGATAGTGGAGAAGTGAATAGTACCGCAAACGGGATTGGGATCGTAGCGCCTTTCAGGGCGATGATTCATGCCTTGCGTAAGGAAATTCCACCACAAGCTGCAGGCATAACGATTGATACCGTGGAGCGTTTTCAAGGCTCCGAGCGCGATAGTATTATCCTGTGCTTGCCGCTGCGGCATGAAACAAATCTGCGACAGGTGGAGTCGCTATCGGATGATGGGCTGATAGATCGCAAACTGAATGTGGCTTTAAGCCGTGCGCGACAGCGGATTATCATCTTGGGAAACGAGGATTTATGCCGCTCATCACGGCACTATGCGCAATTAATAAATTGTATTTCCGCCAAGGGAGTTTTCATCGATTCCGCTTTGGCATTTAAACAGCTAACATCATAACAACTATAGGAGATAAACCATGGCTAATCAACAGCAACCGCAACAAAACCAAATCCAGATTAAAATTGATGAGAAAGTTGGCGAAGGCACCTATGCCAATTTCTTCGTGATCACCAATTCCCCTTCCGAATTTATCGTAGATTGTGGCCGCATATTACCCGGTATTCCGGATGCCCGAATCTATACCCGCGTGCTGATGACCCCATCCCATGCCAAGCAACTTATGCAACTCTTGGAAAAGAACATCGAGACTTACGAAACGCAGTTTGGTGAGATCAAAGTGCAAGGGCAAAACGACAATAAACATGTAGGCTTTAAAACTGATAAGTAATGTGTAAATACTCATTTCATAGCGGGTTGTGCCTGTTGGCATTACCCGCTGATTCATTAGTAAAGCAGCCAAGGAGGAAGCTATGACGCGTAAGCTAATATTAATACTTGCGATCTTTTTCACGCTACAGGTGGCAACTGCCAAAACTATCAGCGGACAGGTTACCGCGGTGAAAGATGGCGATACCATTGTTGTGCTGAAGAACAGGGTTACTTACACAATCAGGCTGGACGGCATTGATTGCCCCGAAAAAAAGCAAGCTTATGGTCAGAAAGCAAAGCAATTTGTGTCCGATAGGGTATTCGCCAAAGTAGTGCGGGTGGAATATACCAAGCGGGATCGCTACCAGCGTTATCTGGGAATGGTGTATTATGGCAAGGATAAAAACCTGAATCAAGAGCTGCTAAAGGCTGGTATGGCATGGCATTACAAACAGTATAGTAAGGACAAATATTTGGCTAAGCTGGAGCAAATTGCACGGCAAAAAAAGATGGGTTTGTGGCAGGATAAACACGCAATTCCACCTTGGGAATTCAGACGCCAGCGCAGGAAGTGACAGGAAAAAATGGGGAATGCCATAGATTTGGCATTGACAAAATATTGCCCCATCTGAATACTGGTTTTATCCCAATATGATCCCATTTTATACTTGTTCTGATGGGGTCTTCAGGTGTGATCGAATCAGGAAAGGAGCTTATTATGGAAGATCGATGGTTATCAGTCGAGGAGATTAGTGTCTATCTTGGGGTCACCAGAGAAACGGTATATAAATGGCTAAGCGAGAAAAATCTCCCCGCTCATAAAGTGGGTAGGCTGTGGAAGTTCAAGAAAGAGGACGTTGATGTGTGGGTTAAGAACCAAGCAAATTCTGATAAAAAATGATAGTGGCTTTCAAACAAGGATTAGTAGCTAATGAGTAACTTCATCACCAATACTGGCAATGCATCTTTAAAAACCAGGCTTTCCGCTCTGATCAAGGAAAGCCAGGACTTAAAATTCTTGGTAGGGTTCTTCTATTTCTCCGGAATCTCAGAGCTGATAGAAAGCTTGAAAGCAAACATAGAGCTAACACCCCTGTTTATTAACGTGGAGAAATATGCTATGCAAAGGTTTAGCTTCATAAAAGCAGGCAGAGTAGCTGCTTATCTTTTCAGGCATATAGGCTGGCGTTATTGCTGCAAGCAGATTAATTATAAAGGCTGCAAAACATGATATCTAAAGAGTTTACATCCCTAAGGGATAACAGAAAACGTGGCACTGTGGGCGATTTTATCTCCGATAATCTAAGCCCCGATTGTAGCCTTTCCTTCGTCTCGGCATATTTCACCATCTACGCTTACCTGCAATTAAAGAACAAGCTGGATGCCATAGAAAGCTTGCGCTTCCTGTTTGGTGAACCGCGCTTTATCTCCGCTATTGATCCCACTAAGACAGATAAAAAGCAATTTATGATAGAAGATGATAAACTGGTTATCCCCATGGAAAACCGCCTGGCACAGAAAAGGGCAGCCAAAGAATGCGCAGCCTGGATAAGCGAGAAATGCGAAATTAAAAGCATGGTAAAGCCCAATTTCCTGCATGGGAAAATGTATCATATTTGTGCAAGTAACGGGACAGAAAAAGCCATTGTGGGCAGCTCCAATTTCACGGTTAATGGGCTTGGCATGGGCAGCAGCCCCAATATTGAACTGAATTTAGAAGCAAAAGACGATCGAGACCGCCAGGATTTGCTGGCTTGGTTCGATGAGCTGTGGTATGATGATAGCGGCATTGTGGAAGATGTAAAACAAGAAGTGCTTAAATACCTTGCCCAGCTTTATGCTAATAACTCCCCCCAGTTTATCTACTACAAAACCCTGTATCACCTCTTCGAAAAATATCTGGCAGAACAGGATGCCAGTAATCTGGTTACAGGAAAAACAGGTTTATTTGAATCGGAAATATGGGCAAAGCTCTACAGTTTCCAAAAAGACGGAGTGAAAGGTGCAATAAATAAACTTGAAAGACACAATGGTTGTATCATTGCCGATAGCGTTGGCTTGGGGAAGACCTACGAAGCCTTGGCAGTAATAAAGCACTACGAATACCGTAATAAATCCGTGCTGGTGCTATGCCCCAAAAAGCTGAAAAACAATTGGACAGTGTATCAAGCGCACAAGCCATCCGTGCTAAATCCGTTTACCAAGGATAGATTTAATTACACGGTTGCCTATCACACAGATTTGGGCAGAACCACAGGGACATCAGATGCAGATGGTATAGACCTTACTACTTTTAATTGGGCTGCGTACGATTTAATTGTTATTGATGAATCCCACAACCTAAGAGGCAATCCCAAAGAGAAAAAAGTGGAAGGCGATATCGTTTACAATCGCGCCAAATTCCTGATGGAAAAGGTGCTGAAAGCTGGCGGAAAAACAAAGGTGTTAATGCTTTCTGCCACCCCTGTTAATACCACTTTGAAGGATTTACGCAATCAGATTTATTACATCACCGAGGGTGAAGATGCTGCCCTGAAAGAAGCTACTGGCATAGACAGTATAAATTACACCATTATCAATGCCCAAAAACAGTTTGGGGACTGGGTGAAACGCCATGTGAAGGGAACACGCAATACCAATGACCTAATGCAAAACCTGGACAGCAGCTTCTTTAAGCTGTTGGACGAGCTTACCATTGCTCGCAGCAGAAAGCACATTTTAAGCTACTACCGCAACGATCCCTTCGGTTCTTTCCCCACCCGCCTTAAGCCAATATCGCAGTATTCCAAAATAGATTTGCTGGATCGCTTTTATTCCTATGACAAGATTAGCGATGAAATCCAGAAGTATCGGCTCTCTCTCTTCAATCCGCATGCCTTTTTGAAAGAGGAATACAAAGCAGCTTATGGTGATTATCAAATGACACTGCCCTTCACCCAGGAAGATAGGGAAATAAGGCTGATTGGGATGATGAAAGTGGGCTTTATGAAGCGATTGGAAAGCTCCATTGCGGCATTTACCCTTACCATGAATCGAACTCTGGATAAGATTAGCACCCTGATAGCAAAGATAGACTGCTTTGAAAAGCAAAATAATCCTGACGAAAGCTACGAAGTGCCAGAAGATTACGATGAAGAATTTGGCGATGAAGCAGAAGACTTCCCCGAAGATTGGACAGTGGGCAAAAAACTGAAGTATCCCCTTAAACATTTGGATTTAAAAGCTTGGAAGGAAGCCCTATCAAGTGATAAAGACCAGTTACTTTCCCTTTACAACGCCGCACATTCTGTTGGTGCAGAGCGGGATGCAAAGCTGCAGGACTTAAAAGAGCTGATTGCAGCTAAACAAAAGCAGTTCATTAATGCAGATAATAAAAAGGTGCTTGTCTTTACAGCATTCAGCGATACAGCAGAATATCTGTATAACAACATAAAAGACTGGGCAAAAACAGAGCTGGGGCTACATTCTGCCTTGGTTTCCGGCAGTTCCATAAACAAAACCACCCTAAAAATGCCACCCCGTTTCCAAAACGATTTTAACGCCATCCTCACCTGCTTTGCCCCTTATGCCAAACAGCGAGAATTGCTAAAGATATTGCCACAGACAGAAGAAATTGATATTATGATAGCCACAGATTGCATTTCCGAAGGGCAAAACCTGCAAGATTGCGATTATGTGATAAACTACGATATCCATTGGAACCCCGTGCGTATTATCCAACGCTTTGGGCGTATAGACCGTTTGAATAGCAAGAACACAAGTATCCAGCTGCTAAACTTCTGGCCTACCAAAGATCTGGATAAATACATCAAACTAAAAGTGCGAGTGGAAGCCCGCATGGCATTAGTAGATATAACAGCTACGGGAGAGGATAACCTCTTTGATGATAAGCAGATTGAGGAGTTTGTCTCTGAAGAACTGAAGTTCAGGCACCGGCAGCTAAAAAAACTGCAACACGAAGTGATTGATCTGGAAGATATGGAAGAAGGCATCAGCCTTACGGATTTTACTCTGGACGATTTTAGGGTAGATTTACTGAACTACCTGAAAGCCAACGAAGATGAGCTGCGCAATGCCCCTCTGGGACTGTATGCTGTGGTACCGCACCCCAAACATGAGCTTTGGAGCAGCAAGCAAATAGTTCTGCCAAACCAAGCAGAGATTATCCAGCCAGGTGTGATTTTTTGCCTAAAGCATAATGAAGATGGTAAAGACTTCGAAAAGCTAAACCCTTTGCACCCCTACTTCCTAATATATATCCGGGATGATGGCACTGTGCGCTATCACTTTACCAGTGCCAAGCAAATTCTGGAAATATACCGCATTTTAACTAACGAGAAAGATAAGGCAATTGAGGCACTGTGCGATATGTTCGATGCCAAAACCGAGCATGGGAATAACATGGAATCATATAATGCATTGGTGCAAAAAGCCGTGGAAGATATCAAATACACGCTTGGCAAACGCAGCCAAGACCAATTGCAGCAAACCCGCACTGCCACCATACCCAAGAGAACATCAAAGACTCAATTTGAGCTGATTACCTGGCTGATAATAGCCTAAGAAAGAGGATTTATGCCCACCTTGAAAGATAATATTGTTTCTGCCTTAAGTGCCTTTAAGCCCCAAGATACCTATAGTGCTGCATTAAGTTTTTGGCAAACATTAGGCTATAAAAGTGACCGCCAGCCGGAGCCTTATAGATACACTTATGAACAGTTTAACACAGCTTGCGGTAACAGCTTAAATGAACTAAAAGCCAAACCTGACGAATGGGAAGAGCTAAATATCCTGTTTCAGATTACCGATGAAGAGATGAAAAACCACTTTGAGAAAGCAAGCCAAATGAACTTTCTGGAATTGGATAAACCTGCCTTCCAAGCAACAAACATGAAATCCTACCTCTTTGCTGCCAT
>JAVEUB010000112.1:0-8602 GCA_034005785.1 Cloacimonas sp. (SeqCode)
GGGTTTTGGTCGGATTGCATAATATCCCAAGAACCAGCAGGGCTGATGCCATTAGACGTGTAATGATACAGATCCGGAGCGCCAAGCGTGTGGAAAAACTCGTGGCACAATACACCTACTGCTCTGCTGGTAAGGAAGGTTTGCAATTGCAGGTTAAAATCATATACTCGCTTTCCACCCAGGTAAGCATATTGATCATAAATTGACCAGCGATGGGGCCACAGCAAGCTACTCCAAGCTCCGGCTGCTCCACGAATGATGAACACCACGTTATCCACACGTCCATCATTATCGGAATCTATGTTCAAACCGCTGGGAATCTGAGAGTTTACGGCAGTACAAGCATTTTTCAGCAGGGTAAACTCACGATTACGGCGTTCTGTATCACCATTATAGCCGTTAGTGTTGCTGGTGGCATCGTAAGGCTGAAAATAAGACCTGGCATGGCTATCCTGCCAGGAAACCACAAGACCACTGACAGGGGCTGGATAAAAGGTGGTATTTACGGTTAACTGGTTGTAGCTGGCTTCCAAGTAGTAGTTCTTTAAGCAATTAGTGCTGGTGTTCAGCCAACCATCATATAAACTGTTACTATCCCCAAATTCTGTTTCGTCCGAGAAACGAATATAGACTACGATGTTGTTAATTGTACCTGTGGTAGGTGCATTGCGGCTTGGGGGAGCGGAGAATTTTGTTTTGCGCAATTGCTTGTAGGCTGCTTCGCTGATATTTATGCCGGGGGTAAGTCCTCTGCTTTGTGGCAGTTCTCTACCTGCAATAATTGTGCTGGCTATCACTTCTTCGCCGTTTTTTTGCGCATAGCAATAGTAACCGGTGGCAGGGCTTTGGATAATCGTGTAATATTCGCTATCGTGCAACCAGTTGTGATATTCATCACCGCTGGCAAAACACTGTAACTGGCTGCCATCAGGCTGAGTAACTGTTGTAGGCATGTTACTTAAGTAGGCTGCATGAAGTAGCGGAAAAATAGCTAAGCTGCAAGCTATCAGTAAGATCATGCGGGACAGTTTAGTAGGAAACATGTATTCTCCTGGAACTACCTAACGGTAACTATTGTTCTTTGGGCAAGGAAATGGCATGAGGCAATATTGTCAAGATAATTTTGACCAAGTTTGGCAGAACTAATAATACCTGATGCCAACTATTTATGTTCGCTGGTCTTAGAGAACGCCAAGAGCACAGAATGAAGAGTAAGGTATTGTTAAACACAAAGAGGCAAAGAGGGGTTTATTAGTGCTGAGTTATACTGTTTTGCTTTCAAGATAGGGGTAGCTTTAAAGGATGAATTTTTTACCACAGAGAAAAGCAGAGAAACATCCATGAAAGCTTCGTTTTCGCTACTGATTATGAAAATTTACCCACAAATTTGTAGGGGCTTTTTTGCGCTCGCCCCTGGAGTTTGTAGATTTGTTGGATATCTTAAGGAAATTAGGGTAAGTACTCATTAAGAGGTGAAAAGGGATGGTATAATTTCTTTCGATAGTTAATAAAATCCCAATATGCCGTCCCTACAGGACTCATATCCTCTTTTACGTGACCACCGCATGCTATCTAAAATTTCGTCCCGCTGGGACTTATCTCTATAATGCTGCCATAGTTTATTAATAACAATCTGCTATATCATACTACAAAACACCTAAATTTAGTAAAATGTCCAAACTCCAGGGGCGAGCGCAAAAAAGCCCCTACAATACATGTATAAATTTCATAATCAGTAGCGGAAACGCAGTTTTCACAGTCTTTTCTCTGCTTATTTATGCATTTCTCTGCCTTTCTCTGCTTTTCTCTGCTTTTCTCTGTGGTAAAAAATTCATCCTTTAAAGCTACCCCTATCTTGAAAGCAAAACAGTATAACTCCGCACTAACAAACCCCTATTTTACTCTTTGTGAAATCTCGGATTAAAGTGCTGGATTCCCGCCTCCGCGGAAATGACAGAAGGTTTTGCAGTTTTCGCACAAGCTCTTCTGGGGGAATAACAAAAGTATTTAGGAAGTTTTTAGTTTAACCAAAAAGGAGATCTCGCTTCCGCTATTGTGAGCCATTATTTTTATGGTAAACCCTAAAACATCTACATTATCGGTAAGCCCCAAAATTTTCCTTGCAGTAATTAGCACTTTGAGAAGTATAGTTAACGGAGCTTTGTACTTCGGCTGTAAGAACAAAAGAAAAGAGCTTGATTGGCACAAAAACTGCAAACTCAGCGATATGCCAATTCAGATGTTCCTGAACAACAAATGTGTTACGAGGTAAAGATGAATACTGATCAACTAATGACCCTGGCAGTGAATAAGAATGGATTTATTTTCGATCCCGAAAACGGAGTTAGCTATACGGTTAACGAAACTGGTTTGTTTATACTCCAGAAGTTGCAAGCCGGCTTGGATAAAGATAAGATTACGGCTCTGCTTCCTTTGGAATATGAGGTAGAGCTTGATGGCGCTCGCAGTGATGTGGAGCATTTTATGGCGATGCTGAAAGCCCTTAGTTTGGTGCAAGATTGATGTCCAGCCTGGATTTGAGCCATTTGAAGATCAATATTGTCGTGTCTGGGCTAAAAACCGGAGATAATCCGCAGCCTGGAGTTCCGGTAATTCGCAGTATCCGAGCCGAAGGATTCAGCGGCAAGATTATTGGTTTTGTGTATGATGCCATGGAATCCGGTGTGTTTTTGGAAGGCATAGCAGACGAAGTGTATCAGATGCCATATCCCTCTACTGGTGCGGATTCGTTTCTGGCACGGCTGGATTACATCCTTAGTAAAAGCCCAATAGATGTGATAATCCCCACGCTTGATTCTGAAATTCCGCTGTATATCCGCCTGGAAAAAGAGCTATTGGAGAGAGGAATCAGGACGTTTTTGCCTACCGAAGAGCAGTTTAACCTGCGCGATAAGATAAAGTTATCGCAGTTTTTCCCGCCCAAAGGCATAGATATTCCCAAAACGCACCTGATCCAATCTGCCGATCAGATCATGAAACTGAAGGACGAAATGGATTTCCCGGTGATTGTAAAAGGTCGGCTTTACGAAGCTTACAAGGCGAAGGACGTTTATGAAGCTCAGCGCTATTTTTACGAATTACAGGCAAAATGGGGCTTACCCATCATCCTGCAGGAAATTATTGATGGCGATGAGTTTAATATAGTGATTGTGGGTGATGGCAAAGGAAAATGCCTTGGCATGGTGCCTCAGCGCAAATTGGTGATTACGGATAAAGGCAAAGGTTTTGGCGGCGTGGTGGTGAAAAACCCTGCCTTGGAAAGCTATGCCCGCAAAGTAATTGCAGCTCTCTCGTGGCGTGGCCCTTGCGAACTGGAGATTATGAAAGATGGCAATGGAGTGTTTTACTTAATTGAAATCAATCCTCGTTTCCCTGCTTGGGTTCGTCTTGCGGAAGGCAGTGGCCAAAATCAACCTGCAGCCGCAGTTCTTTTGGCAATGGGCGAAAAGATAAGTTCCTTACCTCCTTTCCGTCCCGGCACGTTATTCATCCGTCATGCGGAAGATATAATCAGCGATATCAGCCTTTTAGGCGAAATATCGGTTAATGGTGAACTAATCAGAACAAAGGTAGATAAATGAAAAAGAGTTACTCAGCCCCCTATATCGAGCGCAACAGCGCTGGAAATTTGAATAAATACGCCCATACCACAGTTGTACGCCATCAGGATAGTATCGATGGTGTGCTGATTCGTGATCTGGTGGAAGCCCACGGTTCGCCGTTATTTGTGTTTTCGGAAAAGCAAATCCGCCGCACTTATCGCCGTTTGCAGGATACGATCCGCATGCATTATCCGCTGGCAGATATTTCCTGGAGCTACAAAACCAATTATTTAGGGGCGATTTGCAATATCTTCCATCAGGAAGGTGCCCCCGCAGAAGTGGTTAGCGGCATGGAGTATGAACTGGCGCGTCGTAATGGTATCCCCGGAGAAAAGATTTATTTCAACGGACCTTCCAAACGCAAATCCGATCTCAGCCGGGCTATCAGCGAAGGCGCTTTGATCCATATTGACCATCTGGAAGAGCTATACCTTATTGAAAAACTGGCTGATGAACTTAGCATTAAGCCTAAAGTCGCCATTCGCCTGAATATGGATTCGGGGATCAGTCCGCTGTGGACACGTTTTGGTTTTAACTACGAAAATGGCGAAGCTTACCGCACAGTGCAGCGTCTTGTTTCTGGTGGTAAAATGCAATTGGTGGGCTTGCATACGCATATCGGCACCTTTATTCTGGATCCTAATGCCTATTTCTGGGCTGCCACGAAGCTGCTCGCCTTTGCGCAAACGATTAAGGACAATTTCAAGATCGTGATGGATTACATAGATTTGGGTGGTGGTTTTGCCTCGCCTAACACGTTGATAGATCAATATACCCCCGGAGAACTGGCATCGCCCTCGTTCGAGCAGTATGCCGAAGCGATTGGCACAGCTTTTAATGCTTCCCCTTATGTGAATGAACACCATCCGCGCTTGATTCTGGAAACGGGGAGAGTGCTGATTGATGAAGCCGGATACCTTGTTGCCAGTGTGTTGGGGAAGAAAAACCTGCCTACCGGAGAACGTGCCGTTATTCTGGATGCCGGGGTTAATATCAATATTACTGCCTGGTGGTATAAACAGCGTGTGGTGCCTACCAAGCCTTTCCCGGGAACTTATCAAAATACCGTGTTTTACGGCCCGCTGTGCATGAATATTGATGTGATCCGTTCGGCTATGCCTTTCCCCGATCTGTATTATGGAGATACTGTATTGATCTCTCCTGTAGGCGCTTACAACGTTACCCAATGGATGCAATTTATTGAGTATCGCCCCAACGTGTGTCTGATTTCTGAAACAGGCAAGGTGGAAGTGATCCGCGAAAAAGAAGACCTCACCGATATGGTTGCCAGAGAATATATGCCGGAGCACCTGAGACGGATTTAATGAAGCTAAGCGAGCGTTTAATGCCCATCTTCAGGGCTTTCGGGAGAGTAGTTTTAGCCATCCCCCACAGCTATGCATCCATCCTATTTTCGGATTCCACGCTGTTGGGTTTGATGCTGCTATTGGTTACTTTGCTGTCACCTATTGTTGGGCTTACAGGTTTGGTATCTCTGCTGGTGTCTATTCTGTTTTCCCGCAGCATGGGTTTCGAAAGTTGGGAATCCAAAAGCGGGATAGCCTCGTTCAACAGTTTAGTAATCGGCATGGCAATAGGTTACTACTACCCCATGCAAATGATTGTGAGTGCGCCCGCTTACTACCTTGGTTTTGTGGCGATTATCTCCATAGCCACACTGCTGTTGTATCTGCTGATCAGCTATCTGGCTAATACCTTTTTCCGCTTACCGGCGATGAGCCTGCCGTTTTCAATAGTGGCGCTGCTGATGTGGGGTTATTTTGCCCGCTTGGGATATCTGTCCAACTATCCTTTCGATAAGATAATGCTGATATCCAAGGGTCCGGTTTTGCCAGAGTATTGGCGCATGTTCTTTGTGAGCCTTGGTTCGGTGTTTTTTACTCCGGAAGTTATTGCCGGCATCCTGGTGGGGCTGGCTTTGCTGCTTATTACGCGGATTGGCTTTGTCCTGGCGCTTTTGGGCTGGACGATTAGCTATTATCTGATGATCCTGATGGGCAGTGTTCCCGGCACTGGCATGTTTTTTCCTGGGTTCAACGGCATCCTGATCATGTTGGCTGTGGGGGGAATCTATCTGCTGCCTGGTAAAACATCATGGATTGTGGCGGGGTTTTCCACGGTGATAGGCTTTGTGCTGATCATGATGTGTAGCCTTACTTACTATCATTACAATGCTTTTACGGGTTTTTACACACCTATTCCAGTGCCGGTATTTGCTTTTCCGCTAAATTTTGTGGTGCTGCTGGTGATTTTTACGCTGCGCCTCAGGATTGGGGTGCAAAAACCGGTGATGAACGATTATGGAGTGTTTAACCCCGAACAAGCTCTACAAGTTTATCAAGAGCGGCACAAACGCTTTTCCAGCCTGGGTATTCCGCAATTTGCTTTGCCACTTCAGGGAGATTGGCTGGTTACCCAAGGACACAATGGAGAAGTAACTCACAAGCTGGATTGGGCTTATGCCTGGGATTTTGAGATTCAGGATAACAAGGGAAAGCGCTTTGCCGATGATGAAGCTGTGCTGAAGGATTACTACGCATTTGGCAAGCCCGTATTCAGCTCTGCCGCTGGCTATGTGGTAAAAGCTATGGATGGCGTGGAAGACAATCCTGTGGGGCAAGTAAACACCCGCGAAAACTGGGGTAATTATCTGTGCATATCACATGGCTACGGGCTTTACAGCTTTTATGCTCATTTAAAGAAGGGCAGCCTACAAGCCAAGATTGGTGATTACCTGAAACAGGGTGATAGGCTGGGTTTGGTAGGTAATTCCGGACGTGCTGCCTTGCCGCATCTGCATTTCCAGGTGCAGCTTGGGCCGGAAGCCGGAAGCCGCACGCGCTTATCGCACTTGATAAATTATAAAGTGCAGCGTGAACAATTGCAGTTTGTGGGCAGCGGCATCCCTTTAAAAGATGAGCTAATTTCGGCACTCGTACCGGAAATACATCTGCAGAGTATTATGGGTTTGCAAAACCTTAGCGAAATGGAGCTTAAAGTAACCTGCGGCACTAAACAACGCACCGAAAGCTGGAAGGTAGAGCTTGATTTCTGGGGTAATTTTAGGGTTCTCAGCAGCCGGAAAAGCGAGCTTGGTTTTTCTGTGTTCAATGGCGTGTATAATGCGCTGTCGCTAAAGGGAAACCGCAATAGTGCTTTGGCAGCCTTTGCTTTGCTAATCTCTCGCTTGCCCTATGCTGAAAAACAGGAACTGCATCTCACAGATGAGCCAGCCTTATCCGTGATTCTAAATCCGGGTTTGCGTCAGCTTGTTTTGCTATTCATGCCGCTGTTCAGCATTGTTAAAGCATGCACCACTTCAAGCATTATTGTGAACAAAGATCTAATTGATGTACACAGCGAAATCCACTACCGGATATTGGGGATAAAGTTTAAAGGACTAAGTGGTAGTGTAAGTATAAACAAATACCAAAGCATAGAAAAACTAACCCTATACAAAGGCAAGCGCTTGCTGCTGGAAGCTAAGGGAGAAAAGGAGTTATAAATGAAACGAGTAATTAGCATAATGGTGCTGTTCCTGTTAGCCAGTATGATGCTGGCACAAGGGAAATCCACTATCACCGATTCCTACAATGCCGAAACGGCAAAGAACTATACCCGTGCCTTGCAGATTATGGAAGAAATAGCTGCAACCGACACCACGGATGAGTTTTTCCCCCTACGCATAGGTTGGTTGCAATACCTGCTGGGGCGTTATAGCGATGCCATAATCAGCTACACGAAATCCAACAATATTGCTCACAGCCTGGATGCTCAAACCGGTATAGTTAACTGTCAGTTAGCTTTGGGTAAGTGGGATAATGCCAGAGACTTGGCAGACCAGATACTTAAAAGCTACCCGCAAAATGCTGTTATTCTGGGAAAGGCAGCTTATGCTGCTTACATGAAGCAGGATTACCGGGGCGCAGCGGATTACTATCTTGCAATCCTGAAAACAAGCTCTTACGATATGGAGATTCGTGGCTATCTGGTAAACAACCTGTATCTGGCAAAAGATGTGGAAAATGCCCGCAAGCACTATCAGAAATTGAAGAAATACTATCCTGATTCTCCCATTGTGAAGGAGTATGCCAAGGTTTTAGGCTAAGCTATCCATGCGTGTGTTGCTGCTGTTTATCCTGCTCTGGCCGTGTTTTGTGCTGGCTCAGGGTGTGCCTTACCTGGCACCGAGCCTACTGGAACAAGCCTATAATAACATGCTGGCAGGAAATTACGCAGCAGCAGAATCGCAGTATTTTGCGCTTAGCACACAAGAGCCGCACAACCATGCAGCTTGGGAAGGTTTGCTTTGGGCACAGAATGCACTGGGAAAATACCATGCAACTTTAAAGCTTTCGCACCAGTTAGTTAAACAGCAAGAAATGCAGGGTGCGATGTACAACTATCTGGCTTTTGCCTATCTGCAAAGCAAACGCCCCTCTGAGGCGCGTTACTATTACCAATTGGGTTACAGGCTTGATCCGCAAAACCCCTTGGGTAACCAGATTTCCCAAGAAGGGATGGCTTATGCCTATCTGGCGCTGGGCGATTATCCCCATTTTTACGAACAACTAAACCGCTCTACTGCCTTAAGTGGGATTCCTGCTCCTAAACCCAAACTCGTTTTCCAAACCACACTTTCCTACAATGCTCCTGCCAAGAACAAAAAAGCCTATGGCATAGGACAAAGCATAGCCTACCGATCCTGGAAACTGTCCGGAGCTTACGATGATTTTCGCATCAGTAACACACCTTTTCGCAATGTACTAAAGGCAGAGCTGGGCAAGCAATGCAACCCCCTTGATATCGCTGTAAGTGGCAGAACTATCAGCGGAGATGATGAACGCGTTTATCCTGCCAAACAAGTCGGCTTAGTGCTTAGCCCCAAATTATACCCCGGCATCTTTGCTTTAAAGCCACAAGTGTTCGCATCATACAGCCATTATCCACGTTTTGAT
>JAVEUB010000113.1:0-8545 GCA_034005785.1 Cloacimonas sp. (SeqCode)
CTCTTCCGATCTTTAACTTATCAAACATATTAATCCCCTTGTCACCAAGAATTAGGAAGGGAATCTGATAATGATCTAGCAAGTTTGTTACTATGGGAACCGATTTGCAAGTAACTATAACTTGATGCTTCACCACCAAGATAAAGTAGAGATTTCTGAAGTAATGCACATGAGCAGGATGACCGATATCAATAAGAATATTCATATGTTTCTCTTCATTTTCTGAAGTAGTTTAAAACCGAAGATTGCAGTTTTGTAAAGCAGAGGTTTGTGTATATTGTGGAACCTGCCATAATTGGCCATATTCCCACCAAATTTTAATTTATAGTCACGAACACCGTATGCCATTTCTGGCTTCCCAGCACCACCAAAATCAAAACAGTGATATCCATTAATTTTTGAAGATTTAAACACTTCCCATGGAATAATATCGTTTGGGTTTTTAGTGTAGAATTCCGATAAACTCCCCGCAAACAAATCATACACTACCCCCTTAAATTGAAGCGTAATCATAGTCCCAATAAATCTGTCTTCAAAAAATGCACCATATGCAACCAGACCAGACCCCTGAGAACTTAACTCACTGGCTAATTCAAAAAAAGTGAATGGCAACAAGGGTAAACGAGCCCTATCATAGACTTGTTTTAGTATAAGGTAAGCTGTATATAAATCCTTGTGATCGATTACACGAACAGTCACTCCATTCTTTTCAGCCTTTCGAATCTCATTTCTCCGCTTTGAATGTACCTGAGACCAAAGCTCATCGGTACTTTGAGTTAAATCAACATGAATATTTAAATGGTTTTCCCACTTAAATTTGCAGTCCTGTAGGCATTTTGAATAATCTTCGTCAATAATATGATTTCTGATTTCTGTGTAAACCGCCTTACCTGATGCCCATTTTTTGTAATAGTCTAACAAGTGCTTAAGTGATTCTAAATAGTTATAAATGGGGCTCTGTTGCATTACAGACCTGGTCGATATACCGGATAATATGCCGGGTTTTACTGTTTGTAAATATCCGGATAGCATAGCCTCAATCCCCCCCTTAGAATCTACGCAAAAGAAAGCAAAGGGAGTGAAATTGGGAGTAGTAGCATATACATCATAGATATACGGAGTATGAAACACTGTTCCATGTTCGTGCTTGTCAACAAATTCTTGCCAACCTTTTCTGGATACTTGCGATGTATCAGTTACATGCCTGCCATTCATTTTGTCTGTGATTTTTGTTCTGCTCAACTAGTCCCTCAACCCTAAGTAAATGGAATTCAGTTCTTCAGCTATGCTAACTGAATCAATTTTTAACTCTTTAAGCCTATCTCTGCCATTAGGAACAACTGTATCCTCTAACAATTCAGTCATCGAGCTACAAAGGCTTTCAGCGGTTTGACCAGCAATGTAGTAACCTTCTATCGTTCCAAAAAGCATCCTTACATCCCCCACATCTGTAGCAATTAACGGCACATTACATGCCATCGCTTCTTTCACTATGTTGGGTGAACCTTCCCACAAAGAAGGCAAAAGGACTGCATCTGCGGCATTTAGATAAAATGGTAAATCTGATTGTGGAATACCGTGTACTACTTTCAATTCAATATCAGGAACCTTACAAAGGGCACAAGCTTGTTTAGCTAAGGGATAGTTCTTTTCAGTACGATTGGGATCGGCAGCAAAGAGAATCTGTCGACGATTTGCGTCCCAACCAATCTTATGTTTGCAATCTATCTTACTGAGAGGCTTAAACAGTTCAAAATTAACACCATTGGGTAAGACCACCAATTGGGTAACATCTATTCTCTCTTTCATGTCAGTGGATTTAACAATGGTTTTTATCCATCTATGTTTGATGAAAAATCTGATAATCCATCGCATGGCACCAGATTGAATCACATCGCTACCCATAAGAGATGTAACAATAGTCCTTCTCGTTGATAGCGCAGACACAATTCCACAGAGCGAATAGTGGGCATGTACAATATCGGGAGCGGTATCGATAACATGCTTGTTTAGCTTGGGGATTGCCTTTAGGTAGCCCAGCATCCCTCTGCCAATAATTGGGAAGATATCTACTGAGATTCCGATTTGAATAAGAGAATCAGCCTGCGCCTTAACAATCGGTGAAACTCCTCTATTCCCGCTGCAAACGAAGAGTACTTTCATCTTAAGATATCGTTTATAATCGGTCTATATTTTCCTGAAGCGGAGTTCTCTATGTATTCTTCACGGATAAATTCAATCGTGATATTGCCCAGTTTTTCCTGGAGCAGATGCGTGATCACATCTTTATCTTTCTGATCCATTACATCGGATACGTGTTTGAACAAAATGCGGTCTTGCGCAACCTGATGCACCTGAAACTTCTGCAAGTTTACTTTAGGTGCAATACCTGTAGAAAACACAATTGTCCAGATATAGGAACTATGGAGCTTTTGCCCTTCTATCCCATACAAATAATCAACTACTCTGCCCTTCATCGCTTTAATTAACTGAGATTTCCTTCCACAGCTACATGGTTCGCTTGCTAGCTCTATCTCATCATCATTCATATATCGGATGTATGGCATCGCATAATTATCCAAATCGGTAATTATAATCTTGCCATCTGAATCAGTGGCTACAATTGCTCTTTCTTCAGAGATATGCAAACCTTTGTGGTTATCGCACTCGAAAGCCAGCCCCCCTATTTCGCCACATCCATATTGGTCGAATGTTTCACAAGAAAACACTTCCCTAAATACTTCACGCTGATGAGCTAGCAGAGGTTCGGCTGTTGTTGTTATCGCCCGTACAGTAAATCGTTTACCTTCATTTTTGTAATCTCTGGCAAGATTATATAGAAACTGCGTATAGCTCCTGATATAGCTAACATTCTTAGCTTTTAGAATATTTTCTATGCGCTCCTTGTTTACGCTGTAATCATCATAAGTGTTTATAGATGCAGTATGGGATAATCTATCGATTAGCAATGTCCTCAGTTTGCTTCTTGTGCTTCCTTTCTTTTGCCCAAAGCCCTCGATTAGGCTTAATTTGAAATCACTATCAGCAATATCCATCCAATTTAAAAATCTGGCATACAAAGCCCATGTGGAACTCCTGGTGTTAGCATCCGTACGTTTTAAAAGTGGTAATCCCGTAGTACCTCCGGTGTATCCTGATTTCACTCCCTTTATATACTTAAGATTATCTGGAATAAACTCTTGATAGTTACTACGGATAATCTCTTTTGTTAATATTGGAAAGTTATCAACATCACTAATCCTTTTAATATCTGAAGGAACCATGCCAATACTTAACATATGCTTCTTATAATATAGAACGTGAAGATAGCAGTGCTCCACCAACTTCCGCAGCTTGGAAACACGTAGAGCTTCCATTGCATCTTCCTGGTACCACTGTGTTGCAGTATACAATTTATAGTACTGAGAAACGCTTTTACCGGTTAATATGTCTTGGATGTAATATGATAACATTTCTCTCCTTATGCTTGGTGTTTTTTTTGTTCTACTTATGCAGGACATTAAGTAACTAACTTCACGTCGGATAGTAGCTGTCTTGTAGTAGAACATTGGTTAACTCATCCGAAATGGCAGGATCTTTTCAAAAAGCTATGTTAGATAAACTAATTGGTATCAGACTCACTTTGGTTCGCTAGGTTTTCCCCCGTTGTAGAAGAAACATTGTTACTTGTGACATAATAAATGCTCGGAACAATAAAATATATCACCCCGTAAACAAACCACCCTCCTATCACTTTAACCAATCCCATACTAAAGAATAAAAACATAGATATTAGATAGTAATAGTTAAATGATGCAGAAAACTTCCTTCTGTTGGTAAGTGTCATGGAAAAAAAAATCCCTAAAAGCGGAAGAGTGCCAATAATACCCGTAGTTGCCAATCTGAACAACCAAAATAAGTGAAATGAACCATATGGCATCTCCGCGCGAGAAATACCAAACAAAGGGTTTTTGGAAAATCCTTCGAGGTTCCAGAAGACTCGTTGAAACCTTGATTCTGCAGAGTTTCCCTCAGTTGATGTGGATGTTGCTTCAAAATCACCTGATACTGCACCAGCCACATCTCTAACCCTAATCTCAACATCTCTTGTTGGAGCAAAGTCTGCAAGCCTGTTTAGCGCAGAAGAGATCAATTGTTGGGGATTGAAAAACAGCAAAACAAGAACTAACATAGATATGGCTACAATTGAGTAACCTCTTTTCAACCTTTTTACGCCTAGTATAGCCAGTATCAAGCCGATAATTGCCAAAAGCAATGGTGCAGTTAGAGAACCAAAGAATACACTAGCCATTAGCAATCCGATTAATACTCCGAACTGTAATTTCTGTGCAACGTTTTGTGCTTTCCTATAAGAATAAACTAAAACTGGTATTAGGGGTGGGATGCCTGAAAAAAATCCGTAGCCCGAAATACCCATGCGCTGGTAGGCAGAAGCCATGCCCAAACCCTCAGAACCTCCTACTATAGCTCGCGCTGCAAAGGGATTGCGAACAAGACCAAATACATTAAGCACGCAAGAAATCATTATAAAAAATAAAGCCGCATAGACAACACGAGGAATGGTTTTTAGGTTTCCTGTTTCAAAAAAAACAACATACAGCACGAGAGCACACCCTAAATCGCTGGTTACCTGGTACGTCGTAATCAAGGAGGATGACCCACCAGATGAGAGAGATACTATAAAAGTGTAAAAAATGTACAAATAAAACCAGCCCAAGCGCGTTGAAGTGTAAACAACAGGATAAAGCACAGCAACAGATAAAAAAAACAATCCCACCCAAAGCTCGATACTCAGAAAGTTAAGCCCCATTATGCTATAGGAAATATTTAATGAAACTACCTTGAGTATTGTCGTAAACAAGCTCATCGTTGCGGTAAATAGAATGATTTTTGATCTATTTATAGTCATAAAACCCCAAAAGTGTGATTTGCTTTCTTACTCACTTTATCCGTGTTTTTGCTTGGGAAGGAAAACATCGTGTGAATGTGCGCAATAATCGCCGTATAACCCTTATGTAAGTTGCCTTCCCCTCTATCATTGGTTTAATACGTGCATTGTACTGATATAATTCTACCGAGGTATTAGGGAGAATAAACAAAGGGTGCTTATATATCTGAAACTCTTCAACGCTCTTTACATTGATGTACTTATTCGCTACCGTTGTGTGATCTCCGAGTACACCGATATTCTCAATTAGATTTGCCCGTGGTATGATTACATACCCGCGGTTAGATATCATCTGAAAACCAAATTGTATCGTCCAGAAACTTGGCTTCACCTTGTCAAAGAACAATCTTTTATATTTTATTTTGTAGGTTTTAACAATTCGTTTATCGGAAAACACACTATCCAGTAGGTTCGACTCCAAAAAATCAGGTAGCCTGGACATATTGATATCAAAGTGGTCCCAGCATCTTTTCCAGGTAGCCCAACCACAGTTGTAACCAAATTGAGAAAATATATAATCACTGAGTTTAAATGCCCAATCTGGATATTGGTGATTTTCTCCACTGATAAGCCAAATGCGGTTATCGTCTTTGTATTTTTCCAATAGCTCATTGCAATATGGGAAGAAAGCAGGAGAAGGGACGCAATCATCTTCCAGAATAACAAGCCGATCCTCATTGGTAAATGCCCAGCTTATTGCAGAAGACACCCCTATTCCACAACCAAGATTTCGCGGTGAGTAATATAGGTTTAGCTCGCAATCCCAATCTATAACTTCAATTATTTCTTTAATCTCTGCTCTTGCCTTAACATCTTTATCATTGCCATCTCTGGGCCCATCGTTAAAGACATATAGCTTAGGAATTTTTATCTCTCTTAGCCGCTCTACAACCTTCGCAGTATAATCAGGACGGTTGAATGTGATTAAGAGTACAGGGGCATAAGGATAATTCTGCATTATTCATCCTTGTCCAGGCAAGCTAATGCCTCTGAAACAAATTGCGTTGATTCTTTAATACGCAACCTTATAATCGGAGAAACCAGCGTATAGTTAATCTTCATATTAGATAAATCTATAAGCTTAGGATTACTTACTATCCTAGCACCCAAATCCAAGTTTTCAAGCAGGTTTCTGATGCGAGAAGATGCCGCTTCGATTGCAATATGGCAGTAAAAGTCCTTTTCGAAAACCAGGGAAAATGCAGTGCCATGAAAAGAATCAGTTACTACACAAGCGGCAGAGCTAAAGAGTCCTACAAATTCCTCAGGGCTTGCATGCGTGAAGGTTTGTGACACAGCTTTGTCTCTAACTTGGGTAGCGTGTATCATGTATATAGGAAATTTTGTAAGTAAACTTATCTGTTGGGCTATCGCCAGTTGTTCCTGATATCCCACAAGTGCATAAACTAATATGTATTTTTCTGCGATATGAGGGGGAGAGGATAAGAGTTTCCATTCCTGCATTGTAAGCAGAAATACCGGATCCAGCACCACTGGGACATCTTTGCCAATTAATTGTTTTATCAGTGCTGCCCCTTCGCTTTCGCGGCTGGAAAGATAGCCTATCCCGGAGAGTAAGTTGCTTACTCTCTCTTTAAATTTCATGTCTATATTGCCAGTTCCGAAACTTGCCGCATAGGCTAAGGAAGGTTTGCCAATCTGTTGGCAAAAAGATAGATAGTACGCATCAGATGCCTCATTTTTATACCTGAAAACCTGATCCGATCCAGTGATAAATAACTCAGCTTCAGGAGGATTTTGTATTATTTCAGCAATAGAACTGTACTCTATAGACTCCCGAAAATACTTGATAATAAACGCATTGAACCCAAATCTCCGGGTTTTCAGACTATGGTATTTGATCAATGACTGCACGTTATGCTTTATATCGTTAATGCTACGAATGGGAACGAAAATCTTATACGCTTGTTTTGTGCTTGGCGGCTTATAGTTCAAAAATGATACGCTTGCATTGTGCTTTTTAGATAAATAACAGGACAGAGCATAAGCCTGCAAAACTGCTCCATAGTTGTGAGCAGCATAAAACGTTGCAATGCAGATTTTCATATCTCTCCCTCTAGTGATTCTGCTCGGAGTAGATTCTTGGTTGCTGTGTCGAGATATAGCTTCGAATCCTGAATTCTTTTTAAGATTTTTGCTTCCAGTTTACTGTAATCTATTGCTAGCTTATCCACTTCTATGGATCCTGGACTGTCGATTATTCTATCGCTCAGCCCGATTGATTCCAAGAGATCCTTGGAACGAGTAATAAAACCAGGTGCTTTGATTCGATACGAAAAGAAACTCTTGCGGAATATCACAGAGAATGATGTGCCGTGAAATGAATTGGTAACTACAAATGATGAGTTATCTACTAGCCAAATAAACTGTTCTGGGCTAACATCATACAATATAGCGTCTGCTTTGTAATTACTGCGCACAGACGTATCCAGCACTACCAGTTGTTTACCGGTAAGCTCTTTAACTCGCTGGGCAATATCTCCCACATATTCGTGGCTGAGGATTGCGTAAACGAGGATAAATCCCGGTTCTAAAGATGTAACAGGAGCGGCAAACTGCCTCCATTGGTCTTTATCTAACAGATTTACTGGGTCCATCACAAAAGGAACTTCGCCCCCAATCAAGCTTTCAATCAACCTGCAACCATCAAGTTCCCTGCAAGATAAAGAAGCAAATTCCTTGAAAAGCTTGCTTACTCTTTCCCTTCTGGATTCGGGTATAATTTCTTGCCCAAAGCTTCCCGCATAGGCGATCTTCTTCGCACCTTCGGGACAGAAATCCAAATAGTTTGCCAGATAGTTTTCTCCTGTCTTATTAACTCTAAACACTTGGTCGCTTCCTGAAACATATAGCTCATAAAGCGGAGGGTTGCTGTACAAGGCTTCAAGAGTCTTAAATCTTCGGCTGCGAGTGAAATACTTCGCCGTAAAAACATCAAACAATTTCTGTTTGCGCTGAAATGCTATGTTGTCCCGATAATAGAGTATTTTCTTCATCAGCAGTTTTAAGCTCTTCCCAGAAAGCCCTATTTGCATATTTTTTTCACTATCATCGGGATAAAAATCTATAAATTCCACTTGGGCTTGGTAACAAGTTTCAAGAAATGTTTTCAATGCAAAAGCTTGCAGGTTCGATCCATAGCTATTCCCACGGTGCATAGTCATTATGCCAATGCGCATCAATTCTCCTTAATAATCATATCTGCCAAATCTGGATGCAGATAGTAGCTAACATCTTGTATTCGAGAAAATTTGTGGACACTCTCAATACTTGTCTCTTGCTTACTTCCGGTTGCGATACTGTTGCGCCTCCCATCCAAACGCTGGCAATCGCAAGCATATAGCAAGCATTTATAAGCAGGCATTGCAAGAGCAGGATCAGTCCCTAATTCTATAGCCCTGAAGCTTACCAGAGTGCAGGGCGGCAGCCTGTGGGTACATAGCTGCCCACTGTGCCTTGATTTCTTCGTACACTTCGGGAAGGTGAACTTTAGTACCGATAAAAAAAGGACTCTCACATCCTTTGGCAAAGCTCATCTTAAAATCAAAGATGCTA
>JAVEUB010000114.1:0-7041 GCA_034005785.1 Cloacimonas sp. (SeqCode)
CCAGAATACTTACATTTGGGCACAGGCTCACCCTGCATAAATACTGGAACGCCAGACACCTTGGGATTGGATTTACCGCCCTATGATCTGGCAGGAAACTGGCGCATTTGGAATGACAGGATAGATATGGGCTGTTTTGAGTATGACTCTGTGCCTTGGGTAGCCAATGATGATCCCTATGCTCCATCCCTACCCGGACAGATAACCGCTATTAACTACCCCAATCCTTTCAATCCGGAGACTACTATCTCTTTTGCGATACCGGGAAATGAACTATCTTTTGGCAAGCCCGGCTCAGGAAAAACAACAATAAATATCTACAACCTTAAGGGGCAGCTTGTACGGCAGCTTGTGGATAGTTATCTTGCCCCTGGCAGCCATAAGGCCAATTGGGATGGCCGCAATGATGGTGGCAGCATTGTAGCCAGCGGCATCTATTTCTACAGGATTACCAGCGGTCAATATGCGTTTTCCGGCAAGATGATATTGGCGAAATAGCTCCTAAAATAATTAGCGATAAAAAAGTAAGCGCAGAGCTTATGTTACTGGCTCTGCGCTATTAACTAACGGCAAATATTCTTAAAACTAGCCTTCATCAAGGGGGATATTCAGTTCTTCGGTGCCGGGAACCACGAAGCGTCCGTTACGGATGATATCGGTACGGGTGCCATTTTTGGCAACTGCGGTGATGGATTCCAGCATTTCGTAGGGGAGGGTGATATCCATATGCTGCTGTGTGTAGGCATTGATGGGATCATTTTTGCGGGTAGCGGATTTCTCGTTCTCCACGGCGATCATTTCCTTGCCGTTCATAAAGCTGGGATGAGGAGCATCTTCTTCGTGGCTGAAGCAAGTATCGCCAATGGCAAAATGGGGACCCATTTTCTCGATGATCAAAATCGGCAACAGTGCCAGGATATCGTGTTTACGGGCAATCTGATAGGCTGTGGTATTGGTGCCGATGGCAAATTCGCCGATGGGCAAACTGTCGTGGGGGAGAAGCAGGTTTTCGTGCATATACTTTTTGCCTTCGGCAGAGTCGCTAAAGTTGCTGCAAGAATAATCGCTAACCCAGCCATCTTTAAACTCGATACGCAGATTGAAATAACGCAGGTTGTCTAAATAAATATCTGCCACATGCAGAACGCCATTGGTTCCCGCTAACATTGGAGAAGTAAACACTTCGCCCACAGGAATATTCACGTCCGCCACGCAGTTTTCGAACAAGGTTTGATGCTCTGGATCGCTAAGGGGGTGCATTTTTACCTTGATATCCGTGTCGTTTCCTGCTTTACCTTTCACCTGCACAAAGTCCGCAGTATCCAGCACATCGATGATATGCTGCTGGATTTTGGCATAATGCATACTATCCAGAAGGTTGATTTTTAGAGTATCAGCAAAGATTTCGGAGAATTTATCACCAATTTCCGGAGAAGGGAAAGCGATGATGGTAAAGCTGGATTCCTCTCTTTTGGCATACTGGGAATAAAGCTGGCTATAACGCGCATTTTGTTCACGGGATAGGTTTTGCTGCTCAGGGCTAAGTTTCAGCGTGGTAGTTTTGGATTCGGGAGAAAATGGCGTCTCCCCAAAAAGCTCCACATACACGGGTCCCGCTTGCAGAGCAATTACATCCTTAAATTGCTCTATCACTTGCGCAAAAACTGTGAAAGTTTCTTCCAGGTATTCTCTATTCAGGTTAAGTGCCTTGTTATCAAAACGATGATCATAGCCCAACTGGCGGTTTATGCCTACGCTGTTTGGGAGCGGAACCTTGCTTTCCAGCCCTATGGCACTTAGTTCAGCGATTAGCAGCTTACCCAAACGCTCCATTCCCACAGGGATCAGAACCGTGGCATAGCGCTTTATTGTGTAATCTTTCTTGGCACGCACAAAGCCATCTACCCAGCTCTGCACGATAAACTTTGCCAGTGATGCTAACTGATCCGCAGGATATTGGCTAACAAACTCTGCCATGGCAAAATCATACTCGCTGAGGTAAATCCCATAGCGATATAAATAGCGTAAATCGCTCAAATCTGCAGTGGTAACGATGTTCTTGAAATAGTTTGCTTCGGGATTGTAGCCCTGGCTAATACTGAACTGCATTTTAAGCTCAAAATTCTTGTGGTTTTCCGCTTTGTAGATGCTTAGCCAGCTTTGGTAGTCAGTTTTACCCTCTATAGCCGCTGCATACAATGCTAACAGGATGCTTTGTGCCTGCAGAATCTGCAGGTAGTTTTGATTGAATATGCTCTGGCGCAATCCGCGGGTTTCGGTATAGATAGCGCTGCAAAAAGAACCCATTTCGGCACCATAGAGCGCAGCGGCATAATCTGGATTGGTTATGGACACAGGATAGCCTGATACTGGCTCTACACTTGCATAGAACTCTTTATTCAGCTTGGCAAGCTCTTCCCTGGAAGTGTTTTTAAGCTCGGGATCAGCATCCAGAATGGCACAATAATCCCAAATCTGCAAGATGTTTTGGCGATAAGAAACGAAAAACTCTGCATAAGGGAAATCAGGGGTAATAATCAAGCTGCGGATGGACTTAATGTTTTCTAAGCACTGCGGCTTGAATGCTGCTACATGGTTACGAATTGATTGATAATCTGCGGACATGGGCTGTACCTCTATAGTTTATTTACTAATCTCAGGAATAAAAATATTAAGTTTCACAGAAATTTGCAGCAGGATTTTTCGTCAAGAAAAAACGCATAAGCAACTCGTTTAGAGCTGAACGCCGATGCTGCTGATTTGGGATTGGGTTGTAGGGGCGGGTTGAGCTTGCCCTTTTCCCAGTTATCTTCTGGGCTTGGGCGTACGCAATCCGCCCCTACAGAGATATTAGCAGGAATGCTGTCCTGCTCTGCGGTTTTCAGATAAGCTTCAATAGCTCCAGCTCTTGCTCGGCACAAATCTGAAGATAATGTTTGGCATCGCAGCGGTTAAAGAGGTTTTTGGCTATTTGTAGCTGGTGCATGGCACGCTTGAAATAGCCTTGTTCGCGGTTGATCATGGCCAGATTGAACCTTGCTCGGCCAGCCCCATCCCAATCCTGCACTTTAGTAAGTAGCGTTAGCTGCATGTAGTAATATCTGCGGGCTGCAGGATAATCTTTTCTCACTTTGGCGCAATTGCCCAGATTACCCCAGGTATGAGCGATGCCTTCCTGATCGTGGATTTGTTGCTGCAACGCAAGGTTGGAAAGGTAGGTTGTTTCGGCTTGACTGTATTCATCGCGTTTAAAATGCACATCACCGATGGCATCGTTGCAGAACGATATGCCCGAATAGTCGTTGATCCTTGTAGCCATTTCCAGCGACTTCTGAAACAGCGGCAAAGCGGCCTCAAGCTTATCCTGATAAACTAGCAATTCACCCATGTCGTACAGAATGATGGATTCTTGCATTATATTGCCGATACGCGCAGCAAGCAACAGGCTCTTCTGATAGCATTCCAGTGCTTTGTCATACGCCATCTCGTTGCGGTAATAAACACCAAGATTTAGCAGCACCTTGGAATAACCATTGCGATCACCGATACGCTCGGCAATTTCCAACGCTTGCGTATATTTTTCCAGAGCTTCCTGCTTTTTCCCCAGGCGCGATAATGCTCCCCCCATACCGTTGGAAGCGATACGAATTCCCAGTCCATCGTTCAGCATGCTGGAAAGCTTTAGTTTTTCCTGATAGTAACGCTCCGCCAAAAGATAATCGCCTTGATTCATACAGGCTTGGGCTATAACTCCTGCCAGTCGGTTTTGGGCTGCGGGATTCTTGTGCAGCTTTGGATATTCAGCTTTGGCTGCTTTAAAGAACTCCTTAAGTTGCATAGTGAACAGCTGAGCTTCCAGATAGTAAATGTAGATCATGGGTTTAAGATTTTCGTCCTTAAGCTTTGGCAACACACCCTGAAGGTAACTCTGCAAGCCAAGATAATCGGCGATATTGTTTAAGTATGTGGCATTCAGATAAATGGCAATTTCAGCGGGCTTGCCGCTAAGGAGAGGTAAGCTATCCAGAAGCTTTTTTGCCTCCGCGTTATCAGCTTGAATGAGGCATAGCTCGATGAGTTTTAGTTGTGCCAGGGTTCTGGTGTCTTTATCAGGAGTTCGCTGCACCAGGATTTGATAGTAGTATCTACTGCTAACCCAAGCACCGGAGGCAAAGAACTTTGCGGCAGCTAACTCGCTCCAGTGCAGGATGCCTGGCAAATCATCAGCCTGCAGATAGTGGTGCACAATGCTTTGGAGTAATTCGCCATGCGCGTCTGTTTGGGATACATGAGCTTGGGCAATTTGCAGGTGCAAACTGCGTTTTTCACCCCAAAGCACGCTGCGATAGATACTATCCAGGAGCAAAGGGTTGGCAAAATTATATACGGATGCTGAGGCTTCTTTTCGGGATTCCAGAACTTTCTGTTGTGATAGCTCTTCGCAAATTTCGGGGATATCTTCATCAGGGGCAAAACTAAAAATGCTGTCTAACTCGCTAATGCTGAAGTGCTTGCCATAGATGGCAGCACATTTTAATAACTGACGAAACGGGGCAGGCAAGCCCTGGAATTGTGCCATCAGAAGGTTTTCCATGCTCTGAGGAATCAGCCCACGGCTTTGCAACTCTTGCAAGGTATCCTCACCGATAAGATCATCCGCACAGTTAAAGTAACTTCTGATCTGGTACAATAGTGCGATCAGGAATTGAGGATTACCTTCGCTAATGGTGTGCAGCCTGTGTTTGGCAACACTTGTTACCATGGGCAAGATCTGGCCGATGATAGCAACAGACTGAGCCATGCTGAAAAGATTTAGCTTAACAGCCGTAAAGCTAAAGCCTTCGGGTATGGAGATTAAGGTTTCTTTCTGGCAGGTAAATACAACCTTACGCCCTGCAGCCAGGAACATAGTAATGAGGCGGTTGACAATAAGCAGCGATTCTGCATCGTAATAATCCAGATTGTCCAGCAACAAAAGCCTGCAATCGGCAAAGATTTCAAAGCATAAACCAGTTAGCAAGGAGATGGCCAATTCGGCTTCATTTGTTCCCAAGGGAATTGCAGTTTCCGCTGTTTTTGAACTCTGCTCACCAAAAATGTAGCGTTCAATAAGCGCTTGATTCCAGTCCAAATGGTGGATATGTGCATATTCATTTATCGTGTAAAACTCATTTGAAAAAGAACTGATGCCTAATTTGCGACGCAGCAAGTTGAAGAAGAACTCTAACCTAAATGCTTTAGCTCTGCGCCCTACAACGATTATCTCTGCTTTTCCTGGCTCGCGGCTGCGGTTGTAGATTTGCCAGATCAGAAAGGATTTTCCTGTTCCCTGTGCGCCAATAATGCCGAGAGCACTTGCTTGTTCAGAGTTTAGGAATATTCTTATCAACGCGTCATCGGCGGCGGGGATAAGATTTGGCAAGGCCGAAAATTGTTCCCTATAAGCATCCCAATGCTCCGGTCTTTCACCTTCCAGCAGGTAAATATCGATAGGTTCTTGAATACCCTTCACCGTAGTGCTTTTCACATAGGTGGTTTCAAAACGGGAAGCGATGGCAGGGATTATTTCTTTACTAAGGGCAATCTGACCAGGGTGGGCATAGCTCATCAGCCGTGCAGCAATATTTACGGCATTTCCGATAATTCCGTACTCGTAGCGTAGCGTAGAACCGATTATTCCAAAAAAGATGTTGCTATAGGTAATCCCAATTCTACACTGTACCTGGGATGCGGGAATCTGGATGATCCGCAAGGCACACAGAAAGGCACGCTCAATATCGTCTGTATGCACTTCGGGAACTCCGAACAGAATCAACAACAGATAGCCCTTCTCGGTGAAATCAATCTTGTTAAGCACGCCCCCGAAATCATAAACTAAGCGCTGAACGCGAATAAAGAAATGCTGATAATCTGCCAAGGGGATTTCATCGCCTGCTGCGGCACTAAGATGCACAAAGATCACTGCTGCATTACGCAGCTCCGCAGGGGAATCCTCATCGCTTAGCTTTTGGGACACTGAGGCGGGTAAAAACTCCTCTTCACGACATTTAAGGTTTGATAATCGGCTTGCATGGCGCGTGATAGGTTCGCTTTGGGGGAAGTTGTATAGCAAGCCCTTACTGCGCTTGGCATCCATTTCCTGATAGAGCCTGGACAGCTCTATGGAGGACGGAAAGTAGTCCAAATGATAGTTCCGGCTTCCCACGATATGCAGCTTGAAACTTCCCAAAGTGAAACCGCCATGCACGGCAAAGCCAAAGCCAAATTTTTCTTGATAAGCAGCATCCAAGGCTGCTATCATGGTTTCGATCCTGGCGCCCAAAGCTCTAATCCTTGTTTGATCATAGAAGTCGGGGAAAACAGCCAGACAGCTATCACCTCCGTACTTAAGGATTTCCCCCCCTTCAGGATAAATAAGCTGAGAAAGCTGCTCGAAGTAGTTGTTTAGCACACCTGTGATTATCTCTACGCCATAACGCCCTTTGGCATGAGCAAACTCTGTAATTTTGGTAAATCCACAAACATCCAGAAAGAGAATGGCTCCCGAAAGTTCCTGGCTTAAAGGGAGGGAGCCATGCTCTAATTCTGGCAGGGATAATACCAAGCCGGGGATTATTCCTGTTCTTATCTTCTTACCCCAGGCTTGGAAATCTGCGGTGTTGTTTGGATAAAGTTCATAAGCTCGGCACGTGTACCCGCAAAGCCCAGAACTACGTAAAAAGCTTTGTCACTAAGGGCAGCATCTGGGTCGGTAAAGGAAGTTTCGGGGCTATTGATAAACCCTGTGTAGTTATAGAATCCATTGGGGCTGTCCGATTTATACACCAGGTAAAAAGGAACATTGAAGGGATTGCCTTCTACTGTATGCGTAACGGCATCCCAGCTAAACACGATGTTACTTCCAACCTTTTGCAGAGAAGGGTTTGCCGGGGCTAAAAGCTGGTAACTGCTAACCACCACCATGCCAAAATACGTCTTCTCATCGATTAAGCTGCCGCTTTGCATACGCAAGCGCAGGTCATACACAGATCGGAAGAGCGT
>JAVEUB010000114.1:7051-8492 GCA_034005785.1 Cloacimonas sp. (SeqCode)
TCTTCCGATCTGGTGTAGCTGAAATCCCTGTTGCTGCCTTCAATGCCAGTGATATTGGTAATATTCCACTCTATCAGTGTGCCTGGGAAATCGTGCCCCCAAGAGTTGTTAGTAAAATTAACTTGCGAGCCTACAATTACAAAACGGGCACTGGGAGTTGCAGCAGCGCGATGAATATAGCTGAAGCATCCCATATCGGCAATACTTCCATCGGCATCCGTTGGCAATGCAGGATTTCCGGCATCTATACAAGGGCTGTTGTTGCTGAAACTGTAGTTTCTTTCTGTAGGCAGCATAAACATGGGGTCACTATTAATATTGCCCATCCCTGAATATATACCCTCGGCTTGATAGATATCATTGTAGCTATTCAGGATTGTGCTGGAATCATTGATAAAGGGTGTAAGTGCTTGTCCGTTGCTCCACAAGATATTAGTATGGATATTTACCTCTGCATTAGTAGCCTTAACTCCCTTATTATATCTATAAATAGTGTTCTGAGTTACCAGCCATGGCCCTGCTCCAAAAAGATCAAAAGCGCAGAAATCAAGACCAGGATGCTCTGTTTGATATGCTTCTTCTACTGCGAAAAGCTGTTTACTAAGTGGCAGGGGATTTATCCCTGAGGCGCGCAAACCAGTGGTGCAGTTAAATATCTTATTGTTTGCCAGCTCTGTTCTATTACCTTCTGCCAGCATGATGCCAACGTTCGTTCCTTCCACCACACAATCTTTCATGCTTCCCAAAACCCCAGATCCCAGGAAGATACCGTTGTTTTCCTGGCGCTGTGTATTGCTGGCATTACGTACTCTGATGTTCGTAAGCGTGGGAGTTGATTCTGCTCGTGTATCAGGAGCGGTTATAGCCAAACCCATACCGTAATCTTCAATCTCCATGTCTGTAATTTTCAAATTTCCCAAACCGGAAAACACGGCTCCGGTTGTAAGCTGACGCGTGGTATTACTGGAATTACGCACCCTGATATTGGTTAAAGTTACAGTTTCAGTTGTGCGGCTGCTGTTGCTCATGCTGTAGTTTAAGCCGTTGTAATAGTCTTCTATTTCCACATCATTCAAGCTGGCATTAACCGAGCCGGTTATTTTGATGCCGGTAGTTTCAGTTCTCGTGGTATTACTGGCATTACGCACCCGGATATTGGTAAGAGTGGGAGTGCTGGCAGTGCGGCTATCTGCTTCAAGGACAATGCCATTGGCAAAATCGTCGAACCAGGCATCAGATATCTGCACATGGGGTGTATTGCGGATAATCAGCCCGTTCGTAATGCTGCGTGTGGTATTGCTGGCATTACGAACCCTGATATTGGTTAAAGTGGGGGTATCAAGCAGAGAGGGATTTACTGCATCAATCACGATGCCATTTGCCACTTCCGTAATATCAACTTCAGTAAGATGTGGAGCTGCATTGCCCGTAATCAGAATAC
>JAVEUB010000115.1:0-8372 GCA_034005785.1 Cloacimonas sp. (SeqCode)
TGCCGGGAAAACATTTATCAAACCGGAAATGCTGGGTAAATACCAATATGCTTCGCCCTTAGTAAATATCTATTCCGATAGTTCCGATCCGCTTGGCTTAGGCTATCACCCCATGGATGATGAAGGGGTTCCCGGAAAAAGAGTGGAGATTATCAAAGATGGCATCCTGGTAGATCAACAAACTTCCCGCCATATTGCCCATATGCTGGGGTTGCAACCTTCTTCCAATATGAAAGGATCGTTTGCGGACGATTTCCCCCTGGTGCGCATGACTAATTTTTGCATAGCACCTGGTAAAGGGAGCCTGGAAGACCTGATTAAATCCACCGAAAATGGCTATTATCTGGATTTCACCAAAACCTGGAGTATCGACGATAACCGCAATAACTTCCAGTTCACTACCGAGATTGGCTACAAGATTAAAGACGGCGTGATTGTGGGCATCGTGAAAGAACCTACCTATTTTGGCATCACCAAGGATTTCTGGAACGCCTGCGATGCCATCTGTGGCGCAGAAGAATGGGGCTATCACAGCACCTTCCATTGTGGTAAAGGTGAGCCAGGACAGGTGATGCAGCTTTCTCATGGCGTAGCACCAGCGCGCTTTAAGAATATTAATGTTTCGGTGAAGATGTAGCGTCAAACATTGTGGTGGCAATCTCCGCACTTGCCACAACTCTCGCGAAAGAGATTAACTTCTTAACGTATAAGGATGTAAAGATTATGATGCTGACTAAAGACTCACGCTTGAAAAAGGTTTACAAGGCCATCGAGCCTTTTATCGAGGAGTTTGGCATAAGCCAGATCAGAATCTTTGGTTCCTATGCCCGAGGTGAAGAAACTCCCCAAAGCGATATTGATATCATTGTGGATATTGGGAAACAGATCGGAATATATCAGTTTATTGGGTTAAAACAAGACATAGAGGCAACCCTAAACAAGAATATTGATCTTTTTAAGCCTAACACCTTGGAAGCTTTCATTAAAGACCAGATATTAGCAGAGGCAATAACTATTTATGAACAGAGATAAAACAATTCTACTGGTAATTGGTAGAGAACCCTCTGTTTTAGCGGAAATGACAGCGAATTTGGAAAAAGAAACATTTCTTACATCAGAGAAAGAACAGAGAGCCGTTATTATGACACTATTAAACATTGGTGAAAAAGTAAAACAACTCTCTGATGATTTCAGACAAAAACACAGTGATGTGCCCTGGAAACATATATCCGGATTACGAGATATGGTGGCTCACAGCTGTTTTAAATTGGACATGGAAGACATTTGGAATACCCTATATATAAGTATCCCTGAATTCCTTAGCAGATCAGTGATATGATTTCCACGCTGCATTAATAAGAGCTTTTAATCCAATTAGGGAGATGAGATGAAACTCAGAATAACATTATTACTGGTTGTGGGCTTAATGATAGCCCCAGCCATTGTCCAAGCCCGCGCTTTTGTCCGTTGGCATACGTCCATGGGCAGTTTTACCGCCGAGTTATACGATGAAATTGTGCCCATCACAGCCAATAATTTCATCAGTCTTAGCAATTCCGGTTTCTATAACAACCTTATTTTCCATAGGATTATCGCTGGTTTCATGATTCAGGATGGGGATCCCTTGGGCACCGGATATGGTGGGCCTGGTTACACAATTCCGGATGAATTCAGCCCGCTGCTGCTGCATAATCAAGCCGGGATATTGGCTATGGCACGCACTTCAGCCCCGAACAGTGCCGGAAGCCAATATTATATAACCCTTGCCCCACAGCCTCATCTGGATGGCGGTTATGCTGTTTTCGGCAAAATCATCGAGGGGCTGCCTAACGTGATGGCGATTGGCAGCGTGCCTGTAGGCACCAATAACTTACCTTTAACTCCGGTTAATATTTATCAAATTCGGGTTCTGGATTTGCATATCAGCAGTGTTTTCCCTGATAACGCCGAGACAGTTCTGGCAAATCCCACAGAGCCGCTGATGTTCATCGTAGAAGCCGAAACTCAAAGCGCACAGTTGTCTTTTAGCTGGTATATCGATGAAGCACTCCAAAGCAACCAGGATTCCTTTATCTTCGAGCCGACCATAACAGCTTTGGGAAACCACACTGTGCGCTGCAATATTGCCTCTTCCGATAGTGTTTCCCACAATGTGAGTTGGAATGTAGTATCAGGTTCTGGCAGTGTTGATGATTCCAGCCCTGCCTTGGAAATGCCAGCTCTGCATTGCTATCCTAACCCCTTTATGGGCAATCTGGATATCGAATACACGCTTAAACAACCGGCGTCAGTAAGCTTTGAGATTTACAACCTGCGCGGGCAAAAAGTGCGCAGCTTCAGCCCCTTAGCCAAAACCGCTGGAACCTGGCAAACAGCATGGGACACCCTTAACAACCAAGGGCAGGCTTGTCCCGCAGGAATCTACATAATCCGCATGAAAGCCGGCACACAAAGCGTTATCAGCAAGAATATTTTGAGAAAATAGATAGAAAAGCGGAAGGGGGGACAAGTGGAACCCGTTTCGGAGGTTTAGAGTTACAACCGAGCGAATTTGACTAAAAAAAATCTGCGGGATAAACTGCTGAAACTGCTGAATATAACTTTAAAAAGCAAATTTTTGTTTAGTTAAAACGCGGGCTATGCACCAGCCGGTGGCTAAAACCAACCGTCTATCAATAAACCGATCAACTTATCTTATATGCGTTTGGATTATCGAGGCAATTTCTCCACCGTCTATCAGTTCTTGTAGTGCTGCATTTATCTTTTCATTTAGCGCTCCGCCTTTGGGCATGGCGATACCATAGGATTCATTGGTCTCAATTTTTTGCACAATGCCGATAGGTTTCATTTTGGAATAGCCCTGGGCAGCGCTATCATCGATAATCACAAAATCGATATTACCGGCGAGCATATCTGTGATAGCTTCAATGTTGGTAGGGTATTTCTTCAGATTTTCTGTGGGCATCAGTTTTTTGTCTATATAGTTCTCGATCATGTATTTCTGCCCAGTTGAGCTATTCAGAGCGCCGACTTTGTATTTTACAATGTCGTCCAGCTTATCCAATTTCAGCTTAGTCATCGGGTGTGCGATGATTACCTGATTGCCTACATAATATGGCTGGGAAAAATCTACCAGTGCCATGCGCTCATCGTTAATCGTGATTGCCGATAGCGCCAGATCGATCTTGTTTGAACCCAGGGAAGGAATCAATGTATCAAAATCCATATCGATAATCTTGAATTCCATGTCCAGTTTTTGGGCAATCCTACGCGCCAAATCTATATCGACCCCTACAAAACTTTCGCCTTCTTTGGATTCAAAAGGCGGGTATTCGGCATTGGTTCCGATGCGTAGTACTTTTGGGCTTTTTTTGCCACAAGCGCTGATTCCGGCAAGCATAACTACGGCTAACATCATTACAACGGCTACTTTAACATATACTTTCATGGTTTCCTCACAGATCAGTTATTTTCAATATCCATGATAATATCACAGGGCATTAGCTGTCAAGAAAGAAATGCTCTGGCATTCCCCTTTTTTCCCCTGTCATTCCCGCGGAGGCGGGAATCCAGCCCTGATGAATCCCGGCAGGGATGATAATAATTAGCCACCGAAGGCTCCGAAAACACCGAAACTCCTTGTCATTCCCGCGGAGGCGGGAATCCAGCCCTGATGAATCCCGGCAGGGATGTCACAAATAAAGCATTGCAGTATAGATATCTATCTGCCGTTCTTACAGACCTTATAAATGGGCTGGATACCCGCCTCCGCGGGTATGACAAAACGTTTTCGCACAAGCTCCTCCGCAGGAATGACAATGATAAAACGGAAATAAAGGAAAAAATGGGGGAATGCCTAAGAAATGCTGCCCTGCCAGAAATACATTTACAGATTATAAGTTCTCACGCAAACTTCTAACCTGCAGAGCATTCTGGACTCCAGGATAAATCCTGGTAAACCAACCGACTGAAGATCGGTGTTCCAAGCTATACACTTAGCGCAGCTCTCACTGGCGAAGCCTCTCACTTTGAAAAATCTCACTGGCGAAGCCTCTCACTTTGTAAATCTCACCCCCAAAGCCTCTCACTTTGCAAATCTAACCTGCACAGCATTTTGGACTCCAGGATAAATCCTGGTAAACCAACCGACTAAAGATCGGTGTTCCAAGCTATACACTTAGCGCAGCTCTCACTGGCGAAGCCTCTCACCCCCAAAAAACTATTTGCCCAAAGCGAGAATAGTATTATCTTCACTATTATACCCGATAATACAGTATTAGATAATAGAGAGGTGGATATGTCCAAGGCACATATGGTTGTGCTCAGTTTCCTAAAGGCTAAGCCCATGTATGGCTATCAAATAGGCCAGATGGTGGAACAGCTTGGTTTACCCCGGTGGACGGGAATAACCTTGCCCGCCATCTACAAAGCGATGCAGACTTTAGAAAAACAACAGCACATTCGCGGTGAAGAAATGCGGGAAGGCAACAGCCCACCCCGTATGGTTTACCATCTGAATAGCAAAGGCAAAGAATATTTACGGAAAACCGTGCAGGGTTATTTAACTGATATCCAGTTGATGGATAGGGATTGGTGGTTCGCTTTGCTTTTTGCACAGCACAATATTGGCAAAGATGAACTGCTGGAAGCGGTAAATAATCGCATTAAACAGATGAAGGAATTCCAGAATAATAAGCCACATGGTAAAGCTTGCCCTAAGGCAATCTTTGGGGACAACCTGCCCTTTGTACATAACCATCTGATGTCTTTGGGGACGCGCTTTGTGCGTGCAGAACTGCTTTCTTTAAGCGAACTTGCCAAAGACATTGAAAGCGGTGAACATAGTGAATATTTTATGATTAAAGGAGATGCAAGCTTATGAGGAAATTAGGATTGATCATAGTAGCAGTGCTATTTTTGCTGCCAATCTGGGCGCAGAATTTCAATATTGAAGCGCTTCAGGGCATAAGCCTGGAAGCCGCCAAAGAAAAAGCACTGAACCAAAATCAGGCATATCAGGCAAAAGCTGCTGCCTATAGTGCCGCAAGCTGGGGAAAAAGCTCGGCTAAAGCGGCTTTCCTGCCCAGTTTAAGCCTTAGCGGTACGTTGCTATATATGGACCCCGCTACCACAGTAACTGCCGGGACTCAAACTTATACGCTAAACCATGATTCGCGCACGGTTTCGCTAAATCTGTCCCAGCCGCTTTATTTGGGCGGGAAACTGTGGCAGGCTTACAAAATTTCTTTTATCAGCGAAGAAATGGCAGCGCTGAACTTGCAAAACCAACGCTACACTCTGCTTACCGAAGTGGAAAGCAAGTATCTTGGGGCTTTGCAGGTATTCACGTTGTACAAAATTGGGCTTAGCGAATTAAAATCAGCCGAAGATAACCTGGCTTTAGCAAAAATTAAGCAGGAAAATGGCTTGCTTGCCCGCAGCGAAATCCTGCGTTTCCAATCGCGCCTGGCAAGCAAACAGGTATCTACTTTGCAAGCACAAACCGCATTGCAGCTTGCCTTGCAGGATTTTGCCAACTACCTGGGTGAGCCCCAATTGCTGATGCCTTTAGACATTAGTTTAGATAGCGAAACGGCAAACATTGAAGAACTGGATGCCTATGATCTGGCGATGACCAATAGCCTAAGTGAGCGTGCTTTACAGCTTGCTTTACAGCGCAATCTTAACTACCAAATTCTGGATAAATCAGTAGAGCTGTCCGACAGGGCTTATGCACTTGCCAAAGGCTCGTTCTGGCCAGCAGTGATGCTAACCGGAAGCCGGCAATATCGGGAAAATGGGATAGATCGTTACGATTTAACTGCTTCTAACCAGATTATGCTTACCGCTTCTATACCAATTCTACCCCAATTGGGTAATTACTCCGCTGCCAAAAAAGCGAAAGAAGAAGCCCGCAAAGCTGCTCTGGAAGCCAAAACCGCCACTGATAGCATCAAGCTTGGCTTGCAAAGTGCAGTTTTGAACTGGATTAGCTCTGCCAAACAGGTGCAAAGTGCCGCTATGGGCCTTAGCTACAGTGAAGAGCTTTATAGCCAAATGCAGGAGCGCTTTCGCTTGAATATGCTGTCGCCCTTGGAATTGTTGGATACAGAGCTGATGCTTTCAGCCGCCAGAATGACTAATACCATTGCTTTTTATACCTATCTGAAAGCCCGTGGCGCAGTGATGCAAGCCCTGGCGCTGGAAGATGTAAATGATCTATATAGCTTAATTCGGAACTAAGGAGAAAAACAATGCACTATAGAACAATAATGATAATC
Organism: Cloacimonas sp. (SeqCode); assembly: GCA_034005785.1. Taxonomy (GTDB): domain Bacteria; phylum Cloacimonadota; class Cloacimonadia; order Cloacimonadales; family Cloacimonadaceae; genus Cloacimonas. The sequence goes on from JAVEUB010000115.1 coordinate 6,282, forward strand.
CTAAGCCTGCTGTTGGCATTAAGTGCCTGCGGCAAAAAAGATGATAAAAAAGCCGGAAAACCAGTAAAAGATGATCGCCAGGCAATTATGGTAGAAGAGCTTTCCTTGCGTCCTTTAGATGAATACATAAGCGTTTCAGGCAAACTGGAAGGTATCACCGATATCACCATGAGCAGCGAAACCTCTGGCCGCATCTTGCAGCTTTACAAGCGCTTGGGTGATAGTGTGGCCAAGGGTGAACGCATCGGCAAAGTGGAAAATGACATCATGCAAATCCGCCTTGAGCAAGCCGAAGCAGCTTATCTATCCTCTGAAACAGCAATGGAAAATGCCCGCAAGAACCTCAGTTATGCTGAAGCCACCAAGGCTAAGAACTTGATTTCCGAGGCAGAATACAATTCTGCCTTATCGGCCTTCAAAGGTGCCAAGGCAGGTTTTGATGGAGCTAAAGCTGCCCGTGAACAAGCCAAATTGGCGTTGGATAATTCTTACTTAAAAGCTCCTGAAGCAGGAACTGTGTCTAACCTGTTGGTAGCCTCGGGACAGTATATAAATCCCGGCCAAGCGATTGCCACTATCACCGATGCCAGAACGCTTGTCCTGAAAACAGGTGTGGGCGAAAGCCAAATTGTGAAGCTGAAAAAAGGGCAGGCTGCTGAGATTAACTATGTGGGAAACAACAAAGCTTTTTCGGGACGCATTCGCGGTTTTGGTAACAGACCATTGGTAAACACCTCTACCTATCCGGTGGAAATAGAGATTGCCCAAAACTCTGTTTTACTGCCAGGCATGGTAGTAAGTGCCCGCATCCTCACCACCCGTTACAACAGCTTGCTCTACACCCCTATCACCAATATAGTAAAGGAATTTGACAAGAACTATGTGTTTGTGGTTACAGGCGATAAAGCAGCCAAAAGGGAAGTGGTTTTAGGCCGTGTGATCGGTGAAAATGTGGAGCTTGTCTCCGGTGTGGAAACAGGCGACACTATAGTTACTTCCGGCAGCGAAAACCTGGATGATGGCAGCCTGATAACAATTAGGAAATAAGGGGATGAGAAAGTGATATCTGTAGCTGAAACATCCCTAAAATACTCCATCCTGGTAAACATGCTAACCCTGGCGATCCTGGTATTTGGCCTTATCTCCATGGTTAACATGCCCCGTGAGGAATACCCTGCCATAGATTTTGGTAGCACCATCGTAGTAGTTCCCTATCCGGGAGTTTCTCCTGCTGAAATTGAGCAACTGATCGTGCGTAAGATCGAGATTGCCTTGAATAATGTGGAAGACCTGGATTACATTACTTCCTCTGCTGAAGAAGGCAGAGCCATGATCCGGGTGGTTTTTACCACCAAAGTTAACTCTGAAGAGGCTTTCGACCGCGTTAGCAGAGAGCTGAATAAGATTACCGACCTGCCCAAAGATGCACTGGATCCCATAATTATCCGCTTGAACATGCGGGAAGTAAATCCCATCGCTCAAGTGGTTGTAGGTGGCGAAAGCTTTAGCCCTATGGCACTGCGTGAAATCTCGGAAAACCTGAAAGACGGGATATTGAACATCGACAATGTATCCAAAGTTGATCTTATTGGCTCTCGAGAAAGACAAGTTTGGGTGGATGTGGATCAAGCCCGCTTGGATGCTTATGGCCTTACCTTAAGCGATTTATCGGCAACCCTAACTGGGCGCAATTTGAATATCCCCGGAGGCTCCACACGTTTTGGCAAGGTGGAATTTCTGGTGCGCACCTTGGGAGAATTTAATAACATAGACGAGTTAGCATCCCTAATCGTGCAATCCGATGCCACAGGACGCGCCATCCGCTTGATGGACGTGGCAGCGGTAAAAGACACCCTGGAAAAACCAACCACCATTGCCAGGCTGAATGGCAGCGAATCTGTATCGATATTCCTGTATAAAAAGGGCGAAGGCAATATCATTAAGGTGATGAAGGAAGTTCGTGAGTATGTAGCCAAGTTCCAAAAAGGCATACCGGGGCTGGCTATCAGTGTGCGAAATGACGGTGCCATTGATGTGAAAAATGGGATCAATGCCTTGGGACTCAATGCTTTAATCGGCATATTGCTTGTC
>JAVEUB010000116.1:0-8322 GCA_034005785.1 Cloacimonas sp. (SeqCode)
ATAAGGGCGGTATCAGGGTTTTTGATGGCGGTTTTCAGCGTACCAAATGCCTCGGCGTTGTTAGCAAAGTCTTGTACATCTTTTGCACGCAGAAAATATCCGCAGCTGCCACTCTGTCTGTAATATCTGCAGAGCTTATCAAAAAACTTCATAAGCGTAGCATTGCCATATCCAGTGATGTCTTTAGGATTGCCTATTCCTATCGCCTTTGCCAGCTCGTTTGAGGTTTTTATGCCTGTTTTCTCCGCATAGAGGTAGTTAAACACCGCAGTCAGGGCTGTAAAAGAACAGCTATTCTCATACTGCGGAGGGGAAATATAGCTAATCAGATCGTTATTTATATAGCGATCCAAGCGCTTGTTCATATCTGCTCCTTCCGGGTTTGCAACTACGAATTACCCTGCTACATAATCTATGGGTTTTAGCTTTTTTGCCATACCCTATCTACGTTTCATGACTAATCTCCATATTAAAGATCAACAAGGTTCAAAGTAATTGGAAGCAGGGATTCTTGTCAAATTATATTTTCACTTTTTCTTCCTGCGCTGAGCTGAGATTGTTCAATTTTCACATCCAAGTTAAGCTGCTTTCTTTACAGTAGGGGAGATTTATGGAGGTGAGGGTGCACCAATTCTATGTTAGGCGTTTATAGGAAGATTTGTTATTGGGTTGCAGAGCTGCTTCGCTGAGCTACTGTCGCTATTTGAAGTCCAATCCGCCCTTAAAACTGAGAGAAAAAGATGAAACAAGCAAAGGCGGATTGAACTCCACAGCTCAATGGCGAACTTATGGCAAGATGCTATAATCGGTGATCCAATATGCGAAAAAAAGTGACCCTTTATGCCAGCCAATGGCGATTTTGAGTTTTGAAACCCCTAAACTGGGTAAAAAAATAAATTTGCGCTTGACAGAATCTCAGCTATCATAACATTAGCACTCAGATTCACAGACTGCTAATTACCATGAGTTTGAAAATTAATAATATGGAGGAAAACAAGATGGCAAAACAAATGCAGTATGCACACGACGCCCGCACGAGCTTAAAGCGCGGGGTGGACAAACTGGCTGATGCCGTTAAGATTACCCTTGGACCCAGGGGTAGAAATGTTGTATTGGACAAGAAATTTGGCTCTCCCACGATCACCAATGATGGTGTTACGATAGCCAAGGAAATTGAACTGGAAGACGCTTTTGAAAACATGGGCGCTCAACTTTGCAAAGAAGTGGCAGAAAAAACCCATGACATCGCGGGTGACGGCACAACTACCGCTACAATTCTGGCGCAGTCCATTATTGAAGAAGGTTTGAAGCATGTAACAGCCGGCGTTAACCCTATGTACCTGAAGCGCGGCTTGGAAAAAGCTACGAAAGTAATCGTGCAAAAAATCCACGAGTTCAGCAAAGAGATTAAAAGCAACGAAGAAATTGCTCAGATCGCATCCATTTCCGCTAATAATGATTACGAAATCGGTTCTTTGATTGCTGAAGCTATGGCTTCCGTAGGCAAAGAAGGCATAATCAATATCGAAGAAGCAAAATCAATCGATACCGGACTGGAAAAAGTGGAAGGCATGCAATTTGATCGCGGTTATCTTTCCCCTTACTTTGTAAGCAATCCGGAAAAGATGACCTGCGAACTGGAAGACCCCTTTATCCTGCTGTATGACAAGAAGATCAGCGTCCTGAAAGACCTGCTTCCCATCTTGCAGGAAGTTTCGCAAACTGGCAAACCCATGCTGATAATCAGCGAAGATATCGAAGGCGAAGCCTTGGCTACCCTTGTGGTGAACAAGCTGCGCGGCGTGCTGAACATTGTTGCTGTAAAAGCTCCTGGCTTTGGCGACCGCCGTAAAGCCATGTTGGAAGATATCGCAGTGCTTACAGGTGCCACCCTTATTTCTGAAGAAATGGGACGCAAACTGGATTCCGCCACCATGAGCGATCTTGGCCGTGCCAAGAAAGTGCTTGTGGAAAAAGAAAACACCACCATACGCGAAGGCGCAGGTGGCCAGGAAGCTGTTGATGGCCGCGTGAAACAGATCAAAGCCCAGATGGAAGAAACCACTTCCGATTACGACAAAGAAAAGCTGCAAGAACGCCTTGCCAAGCTTTCCAGTGGCGTGGCTGTGATTCGTATCGGTGCTGCCACCGAAACCGAAATGAAAGAAAAGAAAGCCCGCGTGGACGATGCTCTGCATGCTACCCGTGCAGCCGTGGAAGAAGGAATTGTTCCCGGTGGAGGAGTTACTCTTATTCAGGCTGCTAAAGCCTTGAAAGCTATGAAGGGACTTTCTCATGAAGAAAAGATGGCTGTGGAAATTATGGCCAAAGCCTTGGAAAAACCTGCCTACCAGATTGCCGCAAATGCCGGCGAAGAGGGTGCGGTTGTAGTTGAAAAGCTGAAAAGTTTCAAAGATGTCCACATGGGCTTCAACGCTGCTACCGGTGTATTTGAAGATCTCTTCGCTGCCGGTATCATCGATCCCGCCAAGGTTGTACGCAGTGCTGTGCAGAATGCTGCCTCAATTGCTGCCTTGTTCCTTACCACGGAATGTATCATTACCGATATCCCAGAACCCGAAGCTGCAATGCCCCCCATGCCAAATCCTGGTATGGGCGGAATGTATTGATAATCAATACAATAGATTACACAGGCCTCTCAGCGATGGGAGGCTTTTTCTTTCTCCAGCATGAATCCATGCCTGATGCTTAATTCTACTTGACAAAATAAGCCATGCTAAACTTAATGGCACCGAGCGTGATTGCTTATGTAAAAAGTAGTCACCTTGAAATTACACATAAGGAGTTGTGCTATGATTCATGATAGGATTAAAAGCATCCGCACTACTTTGCGGATTAAACAGATAGAGATGGCCAAGATTCTGGAGATGAATCCATCGGCAATTTCGCAGATGGAAAGCGGCCGCACAAAGCCCTCTCTGGAAACCCTGATAGACATTGCCGAAAAGCTAAAAGTTGATCTGCACTGGCTGATCACGGGCGAAGGACGCATGTTTAACAAACCGGATGATCCCATGCAGCAAAGCAAAGGCTGGGATAAACTGCAAAAAATGATGAATGCTAAACTGGAAGAAATCGTGCAGGCCAGGCAGGATATGCTGGATTCGGAATCCATCAGTTTCGATGTTACCGGAGAAATCGCCGCGGGTGAGCCTATTGATAATTTTGGGGATACAGTTGATGTAGTAACGGTTCGTCGCAGTATGATTTCCGGTAAAATTGGTGATTATGTAGCCTTACGCATCAACGGCCGCAGCATGGAGCCAGATATTCGCAATAACGATGTAGTGCTGATTCGCCAGAATCAGGATTGGCAAGTGCTGAACGGCAAGGTTTGCGCAGTGAGGATTGATGGCGCGATCACCCTGAAGAAAATGATGCTGGATGATGCCAAACAAATGATTGTGCTGGTTCCCTTGAATGAGAACTTCCAGCCAATCCTGGTTAACCCGGAAAACCACAAGGATGTAGCGCTGCTTGGTTCGCTGTTCTATCTATTCCGCATCTTGCGCTAAACACATGGGTTTCAGAAAGGGGTGAGTGGGGACTGCATAGCTTAGTTATACTGTTTTGCGGGCAAGATATTGGTAATTACACATGTGAATTTTTTACCACAGAGAAACAACCATGAAAACTGCGTTTTCATGGTTGTTTCTCTGTTTCACGCTTTTTTCCCCACCAGCAAAAAGCCGCTGCCAATAAGGGCAGGCAGCAGATCCTGAAAGATGAACAGGCTTAACGTTACAGACACGGCTTGCTCTGCACTTATCCCAAGCGTCCCCAGAAAGTGGATGGCAAAGCTTTCTCTTAAACCTAATCCGGCAATGGTGATCGGAATGGTATTGGAGAATTGCGTTAGTGCCATGCGAATGCTGCTATTCAATGCCGAAACAGGCAGAAAACGGTTTATCAGCAGCCAGTATTGCAGATAGGTAACTAAAGTGGCAGCAATCTGCAGGCTCATCATTTTAGGTGCTTGCCGGGCATAGGTGCTCTGCAGATAAGCCCAACGCTTAATTCTTCCTAAAACCAGATACAATATTAACGGCAGCAACAGGCACAGCAGCAACAAGCCAAGCCACAGCCACAAGGAATACTGGGTGTAATAAAAGATCGCACCCATGCAGGCAAAAGTCCAGCTACCCCAGGTCATAAAACCACGCTCCAAAGCTGTGCTCCAGAACGAAGCTATTTTGCTACTATTACTTACGTAAAGGATCTTGGCTATGCTGGCATGCCCTCCCGGCAGAGCAAACCGCAGGGGCAGCCCCACAAAATAGGACAAGCGCACCTGCTGGGGATATTCTTTAAAACCAGGATTAATCTTTAGCGCAAAAAGCCAGTTATGGTATTGCAGCACATGCCGCAGCACACTTAGGAGAATCAGCAGCACTACCAGCGTTAGCGGCAGAGAAAATATGTCCTTTATAGCCGTTCCCAGCGCTATTTTGCTGGCAATGCGCCACATTATCCAAGCGCTTAGCCCTACCTTCAGAATATACAGCAGCGCTTTTGTGAAGCGTGTTTGTTTCAACGCAAACAGCTTTAGCTCCTATGCTTGCCCAAATTGAGCCTTGGTTTTCGCCAGTGCTTCAAGGATCAAACTCTTGGGAGGTGGGCTGATGAAACCCTCATCCATCATGCTTTTACATAATTTGCGGGTAGCGGCTATCTCTTTATTAGCCCTACTAAATACTTCTTCGTAGCTCATTATTTCGCGTGCCACACCATCGCTAATGGCTTGCTTGGCTACATCAGCAGCAAGATAGGCAAACAGCTCCGGTTCGTCCATTTTGGGAATGATGTCCTCAGGTGTTATCCCCCTTTTTTGGGCATAATTTGCCAAAGAATGCGCAGCGGCTATTGCCATGTTATCGGTAATTTTACGGGCGCGCACCAGCAAAGCCCCTTTTAGTATTCCGGGGAAACCACAGGAATTATTTACCTGATTGGGGAAATCACCACGTCCGGTGGCAACAATAAAAGCGCCGGCAGCTTTGGCTTCGTAGGGGTAGATCTCCGGCACAGGATTGGCACAGGCAAACACAATGGAGCGCGGAGCCATCAGCTTTATCCATTCTGGCTTGATAGTGTTCGGCCCGGGCTGGGAAAGCGCGATCAGCACGTCTGCATTCTGCATGGCGTTTTCCATGCTTTCGATACAATTTGGATTGGAAATTTTAGCCAGCGACCACTGCTTATACTTAGTGGGATTTTGTTCCAGATCAGTGCGGGCTGGATGCAGCGCACCCTTGCTATCGAAAATAATCAGCCGTGCAGGATTCAGCCCACTTTGCAGCAGGAAACTGGCAATAGTGCTGTTGGCTGCACCTGCACCATACAATACACAACTGATTTCCCCCATTTTTTTATCTGCCAGCTTAAGTGCATTAATCAGTCCGGCCAAAGTAACGCAGGCCGTACCTTGCGCGTCATCATGCCAAACGGGGATTTCGCAAGCTTCCCGCAATTCGTCCAGCACCCGGTAGCAATTGGGCTGGGAAATATCTTCCAAATTCACTGCTCCCACACTTGGTTGCAGCATTTTAACGAAATCGATAATCTTTTGCGCATCCGGTTTGCCTTGGGCATCACGGCTATCCATGCACAAAGCTATGGCATCGCAGGCACCTAAATACTTCATCAGCATAGCCTTGCCTTCCATCACTCCAATTCCGCCATGCACACCACAATCGCCATCTCCCAAAACGCGGGTGGAATCGCTAACCACAGCTACCAGATTGCCCCGGTTGGAGAGATCATACGATGTAGCCGGATTATCTCTGATAGTGGTAGAAACTGCGGAAACGCCGGGGGTGTACCACACATTAAACCAATTGAAGCCCCAAACGCCCGCTTTGGGCAGGGTTTGCATTTTTCCCTGATAATAACTGTGAGAACTTACAGAAAGCTGTTTTAGAAAGTACGTTTGAGCAGCAGCAACATCTGAGGGAGCAAAGGTTTCGGCAAAGACATCGGCAAGATTAGCGAGATCAGGACTAAGCTCTTTCATTATTTTTCCTCTACTGTTTTTATGTTAAAACGATGGCTATTTAGGTGGCGATATTTGTCAAGAGGCTTGTTTACTGGCATCTCCCCATTTTTTCCTGTCATTCCTGCGTGCCTGCTTGCAGCTCTCCAGTTCACCTTACCCCTGCCTCAGTTTCAGCTTAGTTGTGTAAGTGCAAAATGAAGAAAAGGAGTGCAGAAATAGCCTAAAGCAAGCAAGAGAAGTATAGGGGAGGGGGAACCAAGATTTGAAATGTGGGGATGTGCTGGAAGAGTAACTTTCTGCTCGCACAAAAAAAACGGGTATCCGAAGATACCCGTTTTTTTAAGGACTGCGCTAATTTTATTTTAGCGTTTTAGTTATTTGCCAACAGGGGCGACAGGAGCGGGCATATCAGCAGGAGCTGGTGCGGCCATTGTATCGACCGGAGCTACTTCTTCTACTGGAGCTACTTCTTCCACAGGAGCTTCCACTTTGGGTTTGCAAGCGGTAAGCAGCATGCCGATCAGCATCATAGCGAGTAAGGCGATTAAGAGAACTTTCTTCATTGTTTTTCCTCCATAAGTAAAATCCCTGTATAGGGTTACTTAGGTTTGTTATTTTTTTTTGTTTTGGGTTGTTTTGGCAAGATATACAAAAATTTGCCGGATGTTTATCGAAGGCCGAAAGAGCCTAAACTCTTGTCAAACCTTCACACAGTCCTTAGTCACATCTATATACTCTGTAATATTGGAGCATCATTAATAGAACTCGAATTCTTGGCAAGGTATTTTTTTCAGAACGCTAAATCAAGGCCAGCGTGAACCATACCTAAACCTATACGGGAAAAGCGTTTATCCCTGTATCCAAGGCCATATTCTATGCCTAAAATTCCCAGCTTACTTTTCACTTTTATTCCGCCGCCCAGCCCGAAAATATCGCTTTTTATGGTGTTGTTTGCCTTTCCTAAAAATCCTGAATCGAAGAAAACATAGACCCTGGAATCGGGATTTAAGCGGTAACGCAGCTCATAATTTGTCCAAGCCAGCCTGAAGCTGCTGAATTCATCTTCACGGTAACCGCGCAGTGTTCCGTAACCGCCCATTTTAACCTGTTCCCAGGTTGCCGCTTGCTCGTTATCCAGGTTGCGGATTTGAATTCCAATGTGCCCGACCCAACGCGTTGTAATGGGGATATAGGTTTTTCCTCCAGCTTCCAAACTGCCAGATAGCTTACCGGAGACGCTTCCGTCGATAAAACGATAGCGCAAATTGGCTTGTATGCCCCGGATTGGATTGCTGCCACCCTCCACCCGTGAGTAATCCCAAAATGCTCCCATGCTACGAGAGCTGGTGCTTTCAATTAGGGCAGGACGCCGTGCACCTGGTTTAACGCTTTCTCCCGCAAGCTCCAGCCCCACTTTCTGCAGCAGCATTTGATAATAGAGATCTATGGCTGCCTTGCTTTTTACCCAGGTGGAATCCTGTTCGCTACGATAAATCTCCACGTCTGCCGCAAAGGGTAGCCCCGGAAAACCAGAATCGTGATAAGCCAGGCTAAGCTCTTTATTTGCAGTAGGTATTTGTTTCCAAAACAGCTTAACTGCTCTGTCGCTGCCCCATAGATTTAGAAATTGCAGCCTTAAAGAACCGGACAATTTCATCCCTGCCTCGGTGTCGCTCATACCCAGAACGCCTTCCAAAAAGGTCATTCGCCCTTCCTCCACGCGGATTAGGAGGCTGCTTTCATCAATAGGCTGCACCACGCAATCGCGAATATAGCTTTTATGCAGGATATTTTCTTCCGCCTGGCTAAGGATTTCGGGAGTGATATTCTTTGCTGTGGCAAGACCCGAAAGGCTCAGCAGCGTTTTATCGTGGGTAATCTTGTTGCCTCTGAAAATGTATTGTTTAACGCGTAGCGGCTTGCCTTCACTAATCCCGATATAAGCAACCCCTAAAGGATTTAGCACCAAAGAATCGAGCTGGACGCGGGCAAAAAGATAGCTGCGGCTGTGATATAGCCCTATTACCTGTTGCATCAGCCGCGGTAGTTGCTCCAGCCTATATTCCTGTTGGCTGGAGCTTAGCAACAATTGATGTAGCTTGTCCTCACTGAAATATTGCAAGCCCCCAAAACGCACGGTAACTCTGGATGAAGCTGCTACTTCGCGAAAGGCATACAAAAGCTCCAGTTGCTCTCCGTTTATGGGGATCAGTTCTGGAGCTGGAATATGATAGAAGTATTGTCCAGAGGCGTTTAAATACGCATAAAACTGCGCGGTAAGCTCAGTTACAGATCGGAAGAGCGTC
>JAVEUB010000117.1:0-8331 GCA_034005785.1 Cloacimonas sp. (SeqCode)
GATCTGTAGGAAGATTTAAACACCAGAGCTATGCCTTTGCGCAGGCAAAGCTCTCTCAGGAACTCTGCTGTCCGCAGCATCAGCGTTTCGTTTTCCACCACGCAAGGACCGGCCATTAAAAAGAACGGCTCTGCTTGTTTCAGGCTTTGGTATAGAGGGTTCATTAAAGTTTCCTTAGGTTATCTTTTTTACTTTTTCCCAGCTAAACTCCGGGCGACCAAAATGACCATAAGCCGCAGTAGGAAGGTATATGGGCTTGCGTAGATCAAGATAATCTATAATGCCGCCAACTGTCAAGTCAAAGTTGCGATCGATCAAGTTTTCTATTTCGGTATCGCTAACTTTGCCGCTGCCGAAAGTATCTACCATTAAGGAAACTGGCCTTTGTTCGCCAATCACAAAGCTGAATTGAATCAGGCATTCCGCTGCTAAACCACTGGCAACCACGCTTTTGGCAATGTGACGTGCCATATAGGCAGCGCTACGATCTACCTTTGTGGCATCCTTACCGGAAAAAGCTCCTCCACCATGTTGTGCCCAACCGCCATAGGTATCTACTATTATCTTGCGTCCGGTTAAGCCTGTATCAGCAGCAGGCCCACCATCATGCCAGCGCCCCAGAGGGTTAATCTTGATTTCGCAGTTCTTGGTCTCAAAAAAACCTTTGCTTTGGTCTTCAATTTCCGTAATACTGGGCAGGATCACCAAATTTTTGATTTCCTGTTTCAGCTCTTCAAATTCTATTTCGCAGATATCATTGTGGTGAGTAGAGATTACCAATGTTTTCAGTTCCACAGCTTTACGTCCGATAAAGCGCATGGAAACCTGGCTTTTAGCATCGGGCAGCAGGCATTTTATCGCCCCGCTTTTACGTGCTGCGGCAAGGTTGAAAAGCAGCTTGTGAGCCAGCTCAATGGGTATGGGCATAAGATTTTGGGTTTGTGAGCAGGCGTAGCCAAACATCAAGCCTTGATCTCCCGCTCCGGTATTGTTTTCCAAGGCATGTTCCTGAGCGTGCAGATAACTATCTATAATGCAATTGTGATCAAATCCTTTAGCGGGATTGGTGTAGCCTATGTTTTTTATCACTTCGCGCACGATAGGCTCTATCTTAAGCTCTGCCCGGGACGAAATCTCTCCGGATAGCACAACTCTGTTTTTGGTGGCAAGCGTTTCGCAGGCAACTTTAGCGCGGGGGTCAATAGCAAGGTGCGCATCAAGTATGGCATCGGAAATCTGATCGCAGACCTTATCTGGATGTCCTTCAGAAACGGATTCCGAAGTGAAAATGTATCCACTCTTATCCGGTTTGTCAAGTGCATGTAATGCTGTCATGTTTTATCTCCTGTAATCATAAGTTCTTTGTTTTGCATGGGCTGTATCTTCAGTCTTACTACAAAAACAAGATAAATAAATAAAGCCGGCTGCTAAAGCCGGCAAAGTATGACGCCGCGCTTTAGCACATTTATATAGCGGAGCAAAGGGCAAATTACCGCTTGAACTAAGGAAAAGCAGATTTCTGCCGTTCCAAGATAAAAATAAATGGTACACCTTCGGGGATTCGAACCCCGGACCCACTGATTAAGAGTCAGTTGCTCTACCAACTGAGCTAAAGATGCACACATCTGAAACCATGATTTTGTATACCCCGCCCTTGTCAAGCAAAATGGGGGATTGCTCACAACCCTCCGTTTTTTAAAGCTGGGAATTTCAAGTTGCATATAGTTTCCGCAACATCAATAAATAAATCGACATTGTATCGCCATCTCGCTATTCCTCAAGCATACATCTAAGCAGCTCTCCACTCCCATGAGCTTTCAGCGAATGTAAAGAGGTGCTTGCCTAAGATTTTCCTTGCCTTTATTGGCGATTGGATAAACTTGTCTATCAAAGCGCATTTTGCATAGCTGTCTCCTTACAGGATAGCTGTAAGTGAATACACAAGGAGTACTAAAATGACCTTCTTCAAACGCCTCGGAATCTTCCTGCTCACCAATCTTTTGGTGATGACGGCGATCAGTATCATCGTAAATCTGCTTGGCTTACGCATGGATGGTATGTGGGGCTTGCTGGTTCTGTGTGCCATGTTTGGCATGGGCGGCTCGCTGATATCGTTGATGCTAAGCAAATCCATGGCTAAGTGGAGCTATAAAATTCAGATCATCAAGCCTGGCACATCCCATCCCAAAGCGGCATACTTGCTTACCACGATTAACAATATGGCGAGCGAAAAGGGCATTCAAACGCCAGAAGTGGGAATCTATAACTCCCGCGATGCCAATGCTTTTGCCACGGGAGCCAGCCAAAATAGCGCCCTCATTGCTTTTTCCAGCGGGCTTATCGACCGCCTGAATGAAGATGAGCTTGCCGCTGTAGCAGGCCACGAACTTACCCACATTACCAATGGCGATATGGTAACCATGAGCCTCTTGATGGGTGTGGTGAATACGTTTGTGATGTTTTTTGCGCGCCTTGTCACTTTTGCCATCGATAGCGCGATGCGCGATAACCGCGGGGGTGGCCTCGGGTTTTTCGGCTATATGATAGTGGTAACCCTGTTACAGAACGTGTTAATGCTGCTGGCTTATATTCCCATTTCGGCTTATTCCCGAGCGCGTGAATTCCGTGCCGATGCTGGAGCAGCAAGGTTTACCGGTGCTGTAGCGATGATAGAAGCTTTAAAGAAAATCAGCCTGGCTTATGAACCTGAAAAACGCAGCGATTCGTATGCTCTGGCTAAGATAAGTAACAAACGCAAAGTGTCGCTCTTTGCCACGCATCCGTCTCTGGAAGCACGCATTGCCAAACTTCAGGAGATGATGTGAAACAACTTTTAGGCATAACTATAGAGAAACTCGCAATGGGCGGGTTTGGCATCGCTTTCCATGACAAGAAAGCCATTTTTGTCCCCTACACAGCTATCGGCGACGTGGTTGATGTGCTGGTAACCTACGATCGCAAAGATCACAGCTTTGCCAAAGTGAGCAATTATGTAAGCCGCTCCGAATCCTATGCAAAGCCTCAGTGCGAAGCCTTTGGCGGCGAAGACCCTTGCGGGGGTTGCGATTGGTTGATGCTGGCTTACGAGGAGCAAGTTGCTCAAAAAAATGAACTGATTAAGGGCTTGTTCCTGCCTTTTGTTCCGGATTATCGCATCCATCCCACGCTTGCCTCGCCACAGCCTAAAAATTACCGAAATAAGGTATTTATGCCTGTAGGCAGAAACCCTGAAACGGGGAAATTGCGCTATGGCATCTTTGCGCGTTGGTCGCACCAGATTATCCCGCATACCGCGTGCGAAAACCATCCGCCTGTTTTTGATGCCCTGGCAGCGCGCATCATGGAAATCTGCGATAAAGCTAAAGTGCAGCCTTACAACGAAGAACGCCACAATGGTTCTTTGCGGCATATCGGTTTTCGCGCTTCCAGCGATGGCAGCCAAATCCTGGTGGTATTGGTAACGCTTAGTGCCAAACTGCCTTTTTCAGGACTGCTGGTAAAACAGATAACCGCTGAATTCCCCATGGTGAAAGGCATTGTGCAGAATATCAACCGCGAGCGTGGCAACGTGATTCTGGGTGATGAAACCCGCATTCTGTGGGGTAACGATCATATTTTTGACCGCCTGGGTGGCATCAATTTCCGCATCAGCTACCGCAGTTTTTGGCAGATAAATATCGGCACCATGGAGCTTATTATGGATAGCATCCGCAGCCATGTGAACCCCCATGCCAGAGTGCTGGATGCCTTTTGCGGCATCGGAGCTATCGGGCTTTGCCTTGCAGCCGAGGTGAAATCGCTCATTTTGCTGGAATCCCTGCCGGAAGCTATTGAGGACGCCAAACTTAACGCCCAGATGAATGGCATCGAAAACGTATCCTTCATCACCGGAGAATTTGCCGAAGCGCTGCCAGATTTGCTGGTGAAACAGCAAGCGGACATCATTATTATGGATCCACCCCGTAGCGGCATCGACTCAGATAGCATCCAAACCATTATCAGCAGCGGAATTAAAGAGATAATATACCTAAGCTGCTCCCCTATGACTCTGGCGCGAGATTTGAAACTGCTGATCGCCGATGGCAGCTATGAGATCAAATCGCTACAGAGTTTTGATATGTTTCCCAATACCTGGCATATAGAGAGTTTAGCCATCCTGCATCATCGCTGATAACCATGAAAAAGCTGAGCTTCTTACTGCTGATTTTGCTGCTCCTGCTGGGCCTCACAAACTGTGGCGTGGAAGATGCAGACAGCATCGCACGCCGCGATATCCGCGATATTCTGTATGATATCAGTGTGGATTTCAACCTGAACGATATAGCTCCGATTATGGATCATGTACATCTTGATTATCTGCATAAGGGCTTAACTTCCTATAATTTTAACTCTCTCTGGCTGGATCGTATGGCTCAGTTCAACCTGCTGGAAATTGAGATCCTATACATAGAAATAAACGGAGATTATGCTATTGTGCATAGCAGCAACAAATTCAGCTCTGCCTCCAATTCCGAAACCCTGAACGAACCAGAGGATTCCGGTGATATCTCCTATTTCCGCAGGGATGGCGGAACCTGGCAAATCTACGGCAACCAACTACAATCCAAAGCCGAAGTAGCCTATGCCCACAAGGGTAACCTGCTGGTGTGTAAATAGCGCAGAAAGGCTAACCGGATGGTGTGTAATTAATATAGCACTGTAATCCCGCAATACAGAAGCACCCACTAAACACTGGATTTTGAACTTATGCGAAAACTTTAAAACCTACTGTAATTCCCGTTTCAGGCGGGAATCCAGCCCTGATAAATCTCCTCCAGAGTACACATAGAACAATATAATTGGGTGTAAAAAACCTATAAACTTGATTCACAAAGATTCACAAAGAGTAAAAGAGTAAAAGAGCAAAAGAGGAACGCATTCTAAACTTCTATCCTCCTTCTATTTAGCAGTTATCGAACCTGGAGATTGCCACCCCAATTGCACCCCAATTGCTATTAAAATGAAACCCTTTTAAGTATCCACTTTTAGTCTTTCCTATCCTTCCATACTACGGCTACTTAATCAAGTTACCATCAAGCCTTAATCAAGCCTTAACTATTAAGACTTGATTAAGGGGGGATAAAGAAGTGATTGAGGCTTTGGAGCAAGCAAGGGAAATCAACCACAAAATTGGTGTTTGCTGATTTTGGTAATGATATTGGTCAACAACGAAAGTGAGGAAAAATAATGAAACGCGCAGCTAAGAAAGAAGTTAGCTATAGAAAAAGCATCAAAGACTATGTGTCTGTGCAGTTGTGTTGGATATTATCGAAAAATAGGTTAGAAATTGGAGTTTAATTTAGCTTTTTGAGAAAGTACAGCACCAGATCATCATCGACGGTAGCACTGTCACCCTGCTCCAGATACCGCCCTTTTTGATAAACTCCCTGCCCATCGGGAACATAGCCTCTGCGGATATAGATTTGTTGAGCTGCTCCATAGTCTCTGCTTAGCCCCACTCCTATGCCTGCGTAGGATGATCTCTGCGCAATGCAGCTCTCGGCGTCGTCCAATAGTCTTGTCGCGATGCCCATGTTTCTGTATTTGAGCAGCACATTGAGATCTCTGATCTCCGGAATCTCTCTTTCCTTAAAGGTAGGATATTTCGGCATCCATTTGATGCACAGGTATCCGGCAAACTGACCTTCACAGAAGGCAGTTAATACCAATCGCCGTCCTTCAAGTTGTTCTCTGAAATACTTTTCGTATAATGCAACAGGTTTGTCCCAGTTTTGCTGCGTAAAGCAGGCTGAAATTACTGGGCAATCTGCTGCTTCCAGCCTTCGGATGCTGATCTTATCCAAGCGCAGCTCTCACTGCTTATGCTCTCACAGCGCAGCTCTCACTGGCGCAGCCTCTCACTGCTGAAAGCTCTCACTGCTTTAGCTCTCACTATATTCCCGTTTAATCTGCTCCACCACTTCATGAACGCTGGTAATCTCGTTATTTAAGTAGCCATTAATTCCGCTGCAGCACACGCCTTCGTCTATTTTTCCAGATTGGGCGTTTATCAGTGCTTGGGCAATACAGAACGACACTTTTTGATAATCGCAGGTGTGTAAGCACTTATAATAGCAACCGATTGGCTTCTTATCGCCATTCATAATATCGCGCACGAATTTCGTTTTCAGCACGCGCAGGGGTAAACCCACGGGGCTATGAATCACGGTAATATCATCCGGAGATTTAGCTTTAATGTATTCGTTTTTAAACTCCTGGCTGGCATCGCACTCGTCTGTAGTGATAAAGCGTGTGCCAATCTGCGCTCCGGCTGCACCCATCTCTACGAACTTTCTGATGTCTGCCCCTGTTTGCACACCCCCTGCCACAAAAACGGGGATTTTCTTGTCAAACTCTTTTTCATATTCAGCCAGCAGGCTTAAAACCTTTGGCAGTTGTTGCTCCAGATCGAATTCTTCTTGCCCCACTTCGTTCATCTTAACGCCTTGATGGCCACCGCTATAGGGGCTTTCCAACACCACCGCATCGGGCAAGCAATTATAGCCTTTCAGCCATTTGCGAATGATGATATTCAGGGCGCGATCTGTGGAAACAATAGGCACCAGCTTGGTTTTACTGCCAGCGGGACGGTATTCTGGCAAATTAAGCGCTAAGCCAGCTCCGGAGATCACAATATCGATCTTTTCTTTGATGGCGGTTTGCACCATGTCCGCAAAATTGGTAAGCGCTACCATGATATTTACCGCTAACACGCCTTTGGTAAGCTCGCGTGCTTTGCGGATTTCATTGGCAAGACCACGCATATTGGCTTCGCGGAAGTTGGTGATGAAATCCGGTTCGCGAAAACCGGGTGCAACTGCGGAAATTGTACCCACCCCGCCTTCATTCGCAACGGCTGCAGCCAGGCCGGATAAGGATACACCTATACCCATGCCTCCCTGAATGATGGGGATGTTTATCTTAAGCTCGCCGATGCTTATCTTCTTCATCGAGCTTATTACTTCGTTTAGGGTTGGAATCTTAGGGATCATTTCTCTACCTCATTTTCTTGATTAAGCACCTTTTAAAAATATGGCAAAAAGTTGTCAATTAGAATCGGGCGAATGGCAATCCCTCATTTTTTCATTTGTTTCCGTTCTATCATTGTCATTCCTGCGTAGGAGCTTGTGCGAAAACTGCAAAACCTTCTGTCATTCCCGCGGAGGCGGGAATCCAGCCCTGATGAATCCCATCAGGGATGACACAGATAAAGCATTGCAGTATAAGCATATATTTGTCGTTCTTACAGAACTTATAAATGTGCTGGATTCCTGCCTCCGCAGGAATGACAGGAAAAAATGGGCGAATGGCTGGAATCTGGAGAATGGCATCTATCAGTGCTTTAGCGAATATGCGTCAGATAACAAAAGATACCGGCGACAAATCACCGGTATCGGGTTTACAAGGGATTATTGTACAAGAATGCTATCGGAAAGCTTAGTCTTTATGATGCCCTTTCTTTTTTCCTTTATGCTTAGGCTGTTTATGCTGAACTTCGGTTTGATTTACGACAACCACATTTCTGGTGATGCTATCTACATAGTAAACCTGTTGATACTGAACGCCGCTAACCCACACCGTTCTTTGACGGTGCCGGGGTTTCGGATGTTTCTCCGCTACTACCATTGTGCAACTGCTGACAAACGTGAGCATGATGATAAAAAGTAAGCTTGCGAGTGTGATTTTGCTTCTCTGTTTCATAAACCCTCCTTAAGTGGGAGTCATAGAGGAAAAGCTACGCCAAAACTGGGCAAAAGCAAATTCTAATTTATTGATTTATATCCAGTTATGTTTTCCTTGCTTGTAAGTGAACCTAATGCTTTCATCAATTTGCTACACACGGCTGAGCTCAAATTTTTGTGGGTGAAGGTATCTTGTTTTTCTATGAAAGTATGTGGAACAAAAATATAAGTCAAACACGCTCCAAGGGTGTGGTGGTAATATGCACATGAGCGAATTTGACTTAAAAATTTGCGTGAGAGGGAAATGAAAAAAAACAAGATAACTTTAGCAGCAAATTTTTGAGTTAAAACGCGTGCTACGCAACAATGAAAAACCTGGCTACGATGCGAGCTGCGTGCTACGCAACAATAGGAAAACCTGGCTATGATGCGGGCAGCGGGGTAACATGATGTTTGGCTAATTCCCGTTATCATGTAATCCGCGGTTTAACTCATATTTTTGTGGGTGAAGTTATCTTGATTTTCTATGAAAGTATGTGGAACAAAAATATAAGTCAAACACGCTCCAAGGGTGTGGTGGTAATATGCACATGAGCGAATTTGACTTAAA
>JAVEUB010000118.1:0-8320 GCA_034005785.1 Cloacimonas sp. (SeqCode)
CACACCGCCTATCGTCTTTTCACCAAGCAATGCTGCCCAAACAGTAGCTAAAGCACACCGCCTATCGTCTTTCTGCGATGTTTAGGGTGAATGTGAAGGTGCTTCCTTTGCCGAGTTTCGAGTCCGCACGGATTGTTCCCCCGTGTTTCACAATTACGCGTCGTACTGTGGCAAGCCCGATACCGATACCTTCAAAATCGTTGTATCTGTGTAAGCGTTGGAAATTGTGGAAGAGTTTGTTTACATAGTCCATATTAAAGCCTACGCCGTTGTCCTTCACGAAATAAGTTCTTACTCCATTTTCGGTTGTCATGCCGAATTCCACCTTTGCGATGCCTTCCCGATTGGAAAACTTGAGGGCATTGCTGAAGAGGTTTTGTAAAGCAGTTTTCATCAGTTTCCTGTCGCAATATTCCGTTAGTTCGGGCTGGATGATAATCTCTATGGCTCGGTCTGCATAGCTGTAGGCAAGCTGCTGCATAAGTTGATCTGCTAATTCGCTTAGATTAGTTTGTTCAAGTAAAAGTTCCTTACGGGATACATTGGATAGACCATGAAGGGCATCAAGCACATCACCCAAGTGTTGCGCTTCTTTTCGGATACTTTTTAGGTGTTGCATGGCAGTTTCATCCAGGACATTACCATAATCTTCCAGTAATAGTGAGCTGTAGCCATCTATACCACGAAGAGGAGTGCGCAGGTCATGAGACATGGAATAAGCAAAGTCGTCAATCTCGCTTAAGGCGTCAGTTAGAAGCTTGGTTCTTTCTATCACACGCTTTTCCAGATTATCGTTCGAGGATTTTAGTTCTGTTTCGGCGATTTCCCGTTTCTTAATCTCTTTCTTAAGGTTTCTACTTATGTGGTAAAAGAATAGAACCAGTGCTAAGGCAAACACCAGAGACAAAGATAGCACAAGCATCAGTTTCCAAGGTATTACGAAGGGATTCTTTTTGTAATCAGCATAAAGCAAGCCTTGAACAGACAAGGAGTTGTTAACGATACCCAGTTTTACATAGGACTTTATGATGCTTTCCCATCTCCCTGGATTGGTGTAGCCGATTTCTACTACATCGCCAGCTATAAGTTTATCTGTTTCTTCTGCTTCAAAGCGAAGATGATCCAGAGAATGCCTTTTACTGTATTTGTTATAGATGAGATTAACGATTTCCTCTTTGTTGTTCAGCGCATAAGCCCAGCCCTTAAGAGAAGCCTCTCGGAATTTCTCTACCAACAGGGGGTCTTTCTTTATCAAATCCTCAGTGGTGAAAAGCAAGTCTCCATAAAAATCTATTCCGCTGCTTGAAGGCCAAAGGATATTTAGCTTGTATCCTGCTTGCTCAAGCGGGAAAAGCTCGTCTGTGGAGTATGCTGTAATCGCATCAACTTTTCCATTGATAAATTTATCAATGCTGAAATCAAGCTCTTCCACGTTGAATCTATCCAGTTTTATACCTTCCGATAAAAGAAAAGCGTAAAGGTCTGCTGCACCGGGTTCAGCAGCTATCTTTTTTCCTGCAAGATCGTGTACAACGCGGATGCCAGAGCTTTGCATAGCGACAACGATATGAGGAGAATGCTGATATATGTTCGCTAATACAACCGGCTGCATGCCGTTGGAACGCGCAACAAGGATATCTGTGGTGCAGGTTCCGAATTGTGCTTTGCCGCTGTTTACCGCTTCAAAGGGAGTTTCGTTTGCTTGTGCCTCAATGGTGATAACATTAAGCCCCACGTCTTTATAGAAGCCCTTTTCTATGGCAGCATAGTATCCAGCAAACTGGAACTGATGCTTCCATTTAAGCTGTAAGTGGACTGTTTTTAAGTCACTTGTGTAGCCAATCGTGCTGCACAAGAGTAGCAATGCTGTTAGGAACAGATATTTACAATGCTGTTTCATAATTCCTTCGAAGTTGTTTTACCTCATAAATACAATCTAACCCTTTTGTATGGTGCGGTCAAGTTCATATTAGGGTGCTGCGGTTTAAACAAGAGGATGTCGTGGAAAATAAGAGACACCGTAGATAGAAAGCAATTAGTAGTGCTGCGTATTAGTGGCTTAAAAATGCTTTATCTGCCTCAGCACTTCATACAGCACAATAGCAACAGAATTGGAAAGATTGATGCTGCGGATGTCTTCACTCATGGGGATGCGGATTCCTTGCTCTGGATGCTGCTGCAACAAGCTTTCCGGTAAACCGCGGGATTCGGGACCAAAAACGAACACATCACCAGGCAGATAGGCTATGTCCCAATAGCAATTGGTAACTTTTGTGCTGGCCAGAAAGATGCGTTCTTTAGGAAACATGGCATAAATCTCGTCGATACTGTCGTGCATCACCAGTTTCAGATGAGGCCAATAATCTAAGCCTGCACGTTTTACAGCGGCGTCATCCAAGCGAAAACTCACAGGTTTAATGATGTGCAGCGTGCAGTTTGCTCCCACGCACAAACGGCTGATGTTACCCGTGTTTTGGGGAATTTCGGGTTCGTAGAGAACGATGTGGATGTCTGCTTTCATATTATGCTATTAAGTATAGTGGTTTTGAGGTCGAGAGGGGTTTCCTGCAGATTTTCGCAGATAAAAAGCGCAGATTTTCGCGATAGTATTGTGTGGATACAAGTCGAGAGGTAACACCACTCCCCTGCAACACTCCCACACTCCAGCACTCCCACACGCCAGCACTCCCACACTCCAGCACGCCAACACTCTCACACGCCAGCACGCCAGCACGCCAGCACCCTTAAGATATCTGAAATCCAAACAGTCTATCCCAAAAATCCAGCCAAAGGTTTAGCTGTTCGGCAATAAGGCTTTGGCTGATGCGGCTGTTTACTGCATAGGAAGTAAAGGGGATGCTGGAAAAGTGCATGGGTAGCAAGGTTTTACGGTTTGCCGGAAACATACCAAGTTTATACACCACCATCTTTTGCGCTTCGGGGCTAAGCATGTGTTGCACGAATTTACTTGCCAGCGCAGCATGGTTACTGCCTCTGTGCACACCAACTGATTCTATATACTGGTAACTGCCTTCTTTCAGCATGGAACCTGCGAAGTTTGTATTTTGGGGATCAAGTTCTTGCAGGTAAGCAGGAATGGTGTTCAGGCTCATCAGCAGATTGCATTCGCCTTTGGTTAGGGCTGCAAGTGCTTCATTGCGGTCTGGATAGCTTTTGTAGATGTTTTTACGCAGGCTTTTCCACAGGTGTTCATAGCCATCTGGTCCAAACAAAGCAAGGCTCCAAAACAGCGTGGCGCGCCCCACTCCGGAATCATGCGGATCACAGATAGCTATCTGGCTGAGGTATTTAGCATCTTGCAGTTCGCCGAAAGATTGTGGCGCAACGGGGATGTTTTTTGTATTATACACCAGGCACATACTGCTGTATGCGTATGGGATAAGGCGTAACTGAGGATCGAAGATGGTTTCTTTGGTAAGTTGTTCGGGGTTAAAATCATCAGGCGGAACAAATTGCAGCGTAAGGGATTCGGATAGGGCAAAGGAATTATCGATACCAATTGCCAGATCGTATGTGCAGTACTTGGTTTTATCCTTCACGGCACTACAAAGTTCGGCAGCATTGCGAAACAACACCAGTTCGATGCTGCAATCATGCTTTTTGGAGAATTCGGGGATAATGGTAGATTCCAGTCCGGAAGTGCGAAAAGCATCGGTGCAAAAGATGGTTAGTTTGTTTTTGTGGGCTTGTTTGCTTGTGGTTTGGTTCTCAGCTTTTCCGCAGGCTGCAATAAGTAAAATTGTGCTGCATAACAAGATGTAGCGTAGGATGCCAATCCTACGAAAAAGATAGCCTTTGTCCATGGGCTGGATTCCTGCCTCCGCAGGAATGACATGAAGGGTTGATTCCCGTCTCCGCAGGAATAACAAGTTCACGCTAAACCCCAAACAGTAGCCAGGCTACAATAAAATCCATCACCAAAATAGCCACAGCAGAATAAACCACAGTAAGCGTTGTAGCCCTTCCCACACCTTCAGCTCCGCCAAAACAGCGGTTTCCCTGAAAGCACGAAACACTGGTGATAATGAAACCAAACACAAACGATTTTGCCAAGCCACCCCATAGATCGGAAGGCTCAAAATAGCTGCGCATGTTGTTAAAAAACGTGTAGTAATGTATGCCATAGCGCAGCCAGGAAAAATACCAGGCGCAGATAATGCCCACAGCATTGGCAAAGATGGTGATCAGCGGAAAGGCTATAATGCCAGCTACAATGCGTGGCATGTAGAGAAACTCATAGGGGTTTATATTCATGCTCTGCAAGGCGTCGATCTGCTCACTTACACGCATGGTGCCAATCTCGGCAGCTATTGAAGCGCCAACTTTGCCCGTAAGGACTAAAGCCGTAAGCACTGGTGCCAGCTCGATCATGGTGGATTTCCCGATTAGCACGGATAAAAGATGAATAGGAATGTAGCCTTTAGATTGATAAACAGCCTGTAAAGCCGTTACCAAGCCAGTAAATGCAGCGGTTAAAGCAATCAAAAAAAGCGAATCGTAGCCTATGCGCTTAAATTGAATCAGGAATTCCTGACGGCGTTTTCCAAGAGCAGGAATGCGGGCTAAACACTTACCTACAAAGATGCTAAATTCACCGGTTCCGGCCAGAATATCGTTAATCATTGCTGGTATCAAGTGAACGGAACAGGGTGAATTCCTTCACGAAGCCAAGGTCTGTATTGCCGGTGCTGCCATGTCTGTTTTTCCCTACGATCATCTCGGCAATGCCAGGTTTTTCCGTTTTATCGGGATTGTAATATTCATCGCGGTAGATAAACATCACCAGGTCAGCATCTTGCTCAATAGCTCCTGATTCACGCAGGTCCGAAAGACGCGGGCGTTTATCTTCTCTGGTTTCCAGCATGCGGTTTAGCTGTGAAAGCGCTACCACGGGGATTTTCATGTCTTTGGCTAAGATTTTTAGGGCGCGGGAGATTTCGGAGATTTCCTGCTGACGATTGTCCTTATCTTTAGGCAGGGTCATAAGCTGCAAATAGTCAATAATAATTAGATCCAAACCGCCAATTTCGGCAGTTAAGCGCCTTGTTTTGGCTCTGATATCCAAGGGCGTGTTTGTGCCCGATTCGTCTATATATATCTGTTTAGTGGATAGCACTTCGGAGGCTTGCATGATGCGGATCAGCTTTTCTTCGTTCATGCCATAGCCTTTCAACATGCTTTCCATATTCACTTCCGAAGCGCTGCTGAACATCCTCATAATCACTTCATCAGCACTCATTTCCATGGTGAAAATGGCTACTTTCTTATTCATATTCACTGCCGCATGTGAAGCGATGTTCAAAGCCAGAGATGTTTTACCCATAGCCGGACGTGCAGCCAGGATGATGAATTGGCCAGGCCGGAAACCACCTGTAAGCCTATCCAGATCGGGATAACCAGAGCTAACTCCGGTAACTGGGATTTTGGTGGAGGCAATCAGATCGATATTATGTAGCACTTCCGCAGAAAGTTGGTCGATGCGCTGAAAACCCTGGTGGCTGGGCAATTCGGCAATGGCAAAAATGGCTTGTTCCGCAGCATCCACAATGTCTTTCACTGGTTTAGCGGCTGTATAGCAAGATTCTATGATGCTATTAGAGGCGATAATCAGATGCCGAAGCAGGGCTTTATCGGTAACGATATTTAAGTGGTAATCGAAATTAGCACTGGATACCACAAAATCGGCAATCTCATTGATGTAAGGAATACCACCGATCTTTTCCAGCAAATTATTGCGTTCCAGGCGGTTAGTAAGCGTTAGCGAATCAATCTCGATGCTTTCGTTGAATAGCTCTTCCATGGTGCGGAAGATGCTTTTATGCGCATTGCGGTAGAAGTATTCTTCCTTCACCTTTTCGATAGCTTTGCTTACTACCTCGCTATCCACCAGCATTGCCGAAAGAATTGCCGCTTCAGCGTTTATATCGGCGGGAAGGCTACGCTCGGATTTAGCTTTATCCAGCTTTTCAGAGTTATCTTGCTTAGCCATAGCCTATCCTGAGTACTTTTCCTGCATAGCTTTTGCCACACAGTAAGGGACAAAATCTTCCAAAGCAGCACCCAAAGAGGCTAATTGGCGGATCAGTGAAGAAGAAATGTACATGTAGCGCAGGCTGGGAACTAAAAACACCGTCTCCACTTCGGGATTAAGCTTCTTGTTGGTAAGCGCTAAAGCAAGCTCATATTCAAAATCGGAAACTGCCCGCATGCCCCGAATCATGATGTGGCTACCCTGGCTGCGGGCATAATCCACAATCAAGCCCTGAAACTTGGTAACCGTAACTTGAGGCATGTGTGCTGTGGCTTCTTGACACAAAACAAAACGCTCTTCCAGGTTGAATCCCGTGTCCTTGCCAGTTTGTTCGGCTACTGCCAAGATCACTTCGTCAAACAATGTGCAGGCTTTTTCCAGAATATTCAGGTGCCCCAAAGTTATGGGGTCAAATGTGCCGGGGTAAATAGCTTTGGTCACTATTTTCCCAAGGCTGTTTTGCGGATTTCTTCCAGCTCTGAAATCTCCTTGGGGATGTTTTGAGAGAGCACGCAATAGCCTGTTTCGGTTACCAGCACGTCGTCTTCGATGCGAATGCCAAGTTTTTCCTCTGGGATGTAGATACCTGGTTCCACCGTGATCACATGACCAATTTCCAAAATAGCATTGCGGCCACCCACATCATGGGTATCCATGCCCAGGAAGTGGCTTACGCCATGCATGTAATACTTACTAACTTCTTCAATATCATCTATTAAGCCAATTTCCACCATGTTTTTAGCAAGCAGGTCTCGTGCGCTGCGGTTAAGCTCACTTAGTTCAATTCCAGGTTTAATCATTTCTATAACTTGTTTCTGCACATCCAACACAATGCTATAAATCTGTTTCTGGCGTTCACTGAAGCTGCCACTTACAGGGAAACAACGGGTGATATCTGCGCTGTAATTCATGTAGGAAGCGCCCACATCCATCAGCACGATTTCGCCATTTTCAATACGGCATTCGTTACTTTTGTAATGCAGGGTTGCCGCATTTAAGCCGCTACCCACAATGGGAGAAAATCCCCAGTGTTTAACGCCCATGCGTTGCATACGGTAAAACATCATGGCTTCCAGCTCGTACTCCATCATCGAAGTTTCGGCGTTTTCAAGCACATCCATAATTCCCTTGCCAGTGATATCGATAGCCCGTTGCAATTGCATCTGTTCCCAAGTGCTTTTAATCTTACGCAAGGGAGTTATCAGGCTGGTGATAGATTCTATCATGATATTGGGGAAACGTTCCCGAATAGGGGAGAGGCTAAATAGCTGTGGTGTTAAAGGTTTATTATAGTTCTGTGCCCCTATGTTAGCCCAAATTTTGCTTATAGCAGGGCAATACATGCTAATAAAAGCTGTAAATTCATCAAGATAGGAGATATTATCAATGCCGCTAAGCTCTTTGGCTTCTTCAGCGCTCATCTTACGCCCATCCCAAACCTCTTTTGCCGGGTCATTGCGGGCAATAAACAGATGTTCTGTCGGCACCGGAGTGCCCTTGTACACAAAGTAAATCGCCTCGGGTATCATCAAACCTGTCACATACAGGAAGTTATTATCCTGTTTGAACTTCTCCAGGTTTGCTTCAGCCGCGGCAAAGAGAATAATAGCCTCTTTTTCTGCCAGGCTGGCACCAAGTTTTTCTCGGCGTGGGATAGTAATCTCAGCGTTCATCTTGATTTCTCCTAATTTATTTCTCGTAAGCAGCTTTATTGCTTTGGGGCAGGGGCTTGGCCAGTCCAAATGCTGGTTCCGTGTTTTGTTTCACTACGTCTGGCGTGATAATGCAGGATTCAATATCCTGGCGATCAGGAATATCATACATAATCTTCAGCATAAATTTCTCCATGATCGAGCGTAAACCACGTGCGCCAGTCTTTTGCAAGATCGCCACCTTGGCGATTTCTTTTAAAGCGGATTCTTCGAAAGTTAAATCCACTCCGTCCATCTCAAAGAATTTTTGATATTGCTTGCAGATGGCATTTTTGGGTTTCACCAGTATTTCTACCAAAGCTTCTTCGGTAAGTTCGTGCAGGGTGCAAATCACAGGCATACGACCAATAAGCTCTGGAATAAGTCCATATTTCAGCAGGTCGTGCGGGGTGGTTTGATCAAATATCTTGGCTTCTTCTTGTTTTTTGCCAAGCTCCACATCGAAACCAATTGCCTTTTTATCCATGCGTTCTTTAATAATCTTTTCCAGCCCGAAGAATGCGCCACCGGCAATAAACAGGATATTCTTGGTATCCAGCTCGATAAATTCCTGCTG
>JAVEUB010000119.1:0-8278 GCA_034005785.1 Cloacimonas sp. (SeqCode)
TAAGGGGTTGGATGAAATCAATCAAACACCCGTGGTATTTAGATGGAAGTACAAATTAGATGATATCACATTATAGAATGTTATTAATGGAACGCTCTACTAGTATAGAAATTCCAGCCAAAGTTGTTTCTCAAAAGTGGCTGAAGAGGGTTGCTGATATCGTAAACATTAATTTCATTCCAGCCATTATCGGCTACGAAAAGCAGATTATCTTGCAAATAGACGTATGCCAGATTACTAGTCGTATGAGGGATAATGCTGGCAATTAATGAAGGTTCAGTAGGATTAGACGCATCTATCACCAGTAAGCTATTACTTGAAGTCATATAAACGGTGCTCCCAATAGCAGCAACGGAAAGGGATAATCCTGATGTATTATAAAAGCCAATAATCTGTGGATTTGTGGGAGAAGCAACATTAATAACTCGTAAGCCTGTACTTTCATCCGCTACATATGCGTTATCTCCAACAACGGCTACAGATTGGGCTGAACCAGGAGTATTTACGCTCCCTAGGTATAAAGGATTTTGAGGATTTGAAATATTAAGAATCAGCAATCCTGCTTCTCCATCAGCTATATAAGCGATGTTTCCAATTACAGAGACATAATTTGCCGTTCCTGGGGTATCATATGTATCCAGCAATGTAACGTTTGATGGATTAGTTACATTGAGTATATATAACCCAGAACTCCTATCCGTAAGATAGGCTGTATTACCAATAACGTTAACATACGAAGCCCACCCGGGAGTATCATAAGATCCAATCAATTGTGAATCGAATGGATTAGAAACATCGATAATCTGCATTCCGGATAACCCATCAGCAATATAGGCAGTATTATTAGTTACGTGTATTGCACTTGCTATACCAGAGGTGTCATAGTTACTAAGTAGCAGTGAATTATCGGTACTCCCTTTATCGATTATTAGTAATCCCTCTTCACTGTCTGCAATATAGGCAATATTTCCCATCAATTTAATATCTTTTGGTGCTCCTGGCATTGCATAGACGCTAACTAGCTGCGGGCTCGAGGAACTAGATATGTTAATTACATATAAACCTAAGTTTTCATCGACAACATAAGCAGTATTATTGGCAACAGCAACAGCACGAGCTACCCCGGGAGTATCATAGTGTCCGCCTAATGAAGGATCCATATATGACAAGTCAACTATTTGTAGCCCATTACTGCCATCTGCAACATAAATATAATTACCAAATAATTCAATATCAAAAGCTGTTCCAGGAGTATCAATACTTCCATAAACATCAATTTGAGGATTATATGGATCATTTATCGCTACCCTTACAATCCCATAATCCCCATCTGCTATATATGCAGAATTTACTGTGGTAATTACTGAATAGGCATAACCTAAAGTATTAGCTGAACTTATAATGTATGGACTTGATGGACTGGATACATTTATTACCTGTAGTCCAGAATTTCCATCAGCAACATAGATAATAGACCCTGTAAGGGAAATCGATTTTGCCCAATGGGGTGTATCACAAGAGCCAAGAAACTGAGGATTTGATGGATTAGAAACGTCTAGGATTAATAAGCCACTACTTCCGTTTGCAATATAAGCTCTATTGTTCGATACGATTATATCTTCAACTTGATCTTCAGTATCATAAGATCCTATCAGTTGAGGTGCGGACGGAGTGGATACATCAATAATCTGTAACTCTGTATATTGATACCCAATATAGGCTATACTCTCCATAACAAATACGGTTTTTGCATCACTATATGTTTCATAAGAACCCACTTTGTGGATTACTGCGGAAACTGGAATCAGTACCAAGGACACAAGAACAAAGCATAGTATCTTTTTCATTTATTCTCCTTAAAACGATAATTCTCTGTGTTGCCAATCTGTCAATCAATTCACTTTTCTTATCTCTTTTTCCTAACTGAGCAATACTGCTCTTAACCTAATGAGTATTCTAAGCAACATTCATGCCAATGATGTATTTATCAGCTAAGAAGCATTGCTGCAAGATGTTATGAGATATACTTGGAATTAAATATTCATGCGATGCAGATGACGAGAACAGCACAAATCAGATATATATCTAAAATCCAATAAGTTGCGACATGCACAACTGTTCATTTGACTCATTGGCTTGTCAGAAGTGCCATAATCCCTCAAATACTCAAGATAATTATAAATCCGTCCATATTGCCGAAACACAAGTGATTAAGGTAGAGAGAGCACCACTGATAGCGATGGCAGCCTATTTCCTAATTCTTCATTTCTCTATAATACGGACTCAAATTGATAAACAACTCTTTTATATCATCGCTATTCTCACAGTTCGTGAAGATATGCTCCAATAGCTCTTCCTGCCTAGCCTGACCCAGAGTTAATCGGTACAGAGATAGTATCTTGATTAACCTTTCATAGTTTCCGATATCTTTACTCAGCGGATAGGATGGGACAATGCGTTCAATCTTGCTGCTCTGTGCATCTGGCAAACACCAAAATGGCACCAATTCGGAGTACTTAGGATTATATTCCAGCTTGGCTCTATCAAACATCTCTGTCCATACATCAGTTTTGAACGTGATCTTTCCGGCATATTTCTCTGCTATATTCTGCCTGATTGCCAGGCATTTAAATCTGTCAATTCGACCTTCTCTTTGTTCGAGATCGACCGGGTTTGAGGGAAGATTCCAATGCATGATTTTTCGACAGTAGTAATGGAAATCCAATCCCTCCTGTCCTATGGAAGTGGTGGCTAATACAAAGGGTCTAAAGGGTGAATTAAACGAGTTTCGGATGCTCTCTTTCCGGTTTACTATCTTACTGCTTTCGCCTTCGCCTTTATAGAATCCCACAGCAAAGTGAGACCTGAGCGAAATACCCTTCTCCTTACCTTTGAGGATACTGTTCTTAAAGGTTCGATACGTATCTACTGTATAACTGGCAGAGTGGGTCTTCATGGTGTTCAGCATCAGATTATGGATAGCTTTATGCCTGTTTTCATTATCAACTAAGCCATTTGATTCAGTAAGCATGTGAATGAACTCATCCAGCATCGCCTGTAGATTGCCATCCCTGCAATAATGTAGCACATTCATC
The DNA here is from genome assembly GCA_034005785.1 of Cloacimonas sp. (SeqCode). Lineage (GTDB taxonomy): Bacteria > Cloacimonadota > Cloacimonadia > Cloacimonadales > Cloacimonadaceae > Cloacimonas. The sequence continues at coordinate 3,096 of JAVEUB010000119.1, forward strand.
CAATGTGCATCATCGCTTGTTTTAACATAACATAGTTCTATTATAGCAGTCGCTTCAGTCTTGTTAAAGAGATTGATCATAGCCTTGGCAAATTGAGATGCATAAGCTGCGTTTTGACCGTATGCCCGATAGGCACATACAGCAGGTGACGCCAAAGCCATTCTGACCAAAACCTGTGCCAAGTCATCCGGAAACAGTCCGAGTTGAGCAGCATCCGGATTTGAGAAGTACTCCCTTAATTTATCAAGATGCAGATCAAATCCTTTTTGACTTTTTTGCTCATCTTCATCTAAACTGGCCGAGATTAGATCTTTACCATAAGCAAACCATTTCTTTACGTAGTCCACATTATCTAAAAGCATTGGGGCTAAATAATACCATCTCTCATCCACTCTGTTGTGGTTAGTTTGGTAATCAGTCAATCTGCTAAGCTTGGTCTCTATAGAACTTAGTAGTTCAGCTTCTATTACACGTAGCTCGTGACCTTCGTTAACGTGACTGATCGGGTTGTAAATCTCAGCTAAGGTTTGCGACGGATAAAGCAGACAGAATAGGCTCATGGATTGGGGCATGTCGTTTTCAATATTGAAACGTAGCCTGGCAACCGGGAAGCGCCTGCTATTGGGTGCTGAATATATCGTATTCTTCTTGTCTTTGTTTGAGGCAACAAGCTTGCCAACAGATCGCCGTTCCGCCTCATAGGAAATGAGTGAGGCTATCATTCGGGGAACCATCTCCCAAGCTGAAAACACCAGTATTTTAGAAAAGTTATGTGCTTCTTTAAACGCTCCTTGTGGTTCATAATAAGGCTTTGAAGGTGGAACCCAGAGCAGCAGTTCAGATTTATTCTCAAACGCTATCTCTTTGAGCATCTCCAGTCTGGCATTTGGTGTGATAAGTTCTTTATATTTCTCAATGCCGCTTTCATCTATCCACAGCATCTTTCTCTTAGCCTGGTTTATCTGCTGTTGGTTTTGATGAAAGTGATTATCGATGTTTTTTCTGAACTTGTATTGCTTTGAAAATGAGAGCAGGTATGGACAGGATTTTACGTATTCAACAGGCACTGAACTGATTCCAGATATTCTCTTCACTAAATCTTCTGCTTCTAAAAAGGCTATGATGTCGTTTTCGTTAATCTTGATTGCTTGTTTGGCTTTGGTGTCATCGATCAGCGTGGCGTTTTTAATCGCAGCCATTCTCTCTGTTCTACAGACTCCTTGATACATGGCACTTTCTGCAGTATCACGGGCTTCAATGATCGATGTTTTGTCTTGGTGTATTTCTCTGAGTTTAAGCGAGTAGTTACTCCAAATTTCTTTGAATTCCTGATGCTGAGTGGGCTGTAAAAACTTCATAACCTCCAGAAACTCCTTATATGGATCATCACTACCAGTTTCATAGATTTCTTCAAGCGTGGAATACAGCTTGTAGGGAGTGGCAGATAGTAAGAGAACTTTTACATCATTACCCATTAAGAACTTGTGAGCCAGAACGCTTGTCTCGCTGGAGTTATCCTCCTGAATCAATGATCTGAACCTCTGAAACTCATCCATGATAACCAAGTCCGGATTAAGGAGATCTACGCTGATTTCTGCAAACATCTTTCTCAGTTTGTTGATAGTACGATATGGAGAGGCTGTTTCATTGAGCATGAACCTAATTTCATCGTCCAGTTTAGTGCCTTGCACATATTTTTCGATCTGAACAGACATATCTTCAAGGTATTTTCCATTTGTCTTAGTATTACATTCCTCTACACGTCTGGCATATTTGGCTTGTGCTCCTTTCCAACTCGTTGTTGCTTCCGCACAAAACACTCGAACTAGATGTGATTTATTATCAAGGAACCAGTCTCTGAACATGTCCATTCTGCGTAAGACTTCGTATATTAGTGCTCGCTCATAGACGCTTCCGGTACCGCTTGTCATATAAAAGGATGTTGCGGGAGTAAGAGGTATTAATTGGATATATCTATTCAGTACTACGTTGTCAGATTCCTGCTCATAAATCTTCAAATGCTGCATAGAGAGCCTGGTATCGGTAACTCCATCCACTGTGATGTCTTCACATATTTTCAGCTTATTCAGATTCTGATTGGCGATTACCTGATTGGAGCAGACATATACAACCTTAAACAGGTCATCTTTTAGTTCCTCATAATGATATCTTGCGGTTTGAGCAATTACCCCTTTTGCGATTAGTGTCTTACCCAGCCCCACTTCATCAGCCACCAAGACTCTTTTCTGGCCTTGTTTGTATAGCTCAAAGACTCTTTTGGCAGTTGCCAGTTGGAAGTCTTTCAATCCATTCAGTACCGTAGATTCAATTAACTTTAGTCTTTCCAGCATTCTTCTTTACCACTTTCGTAAATAGATCATATAGCTCTTTGAAGCCGTCCGGTATTTTGCTATCATCGGTTATCAGCTCCAGGATTTGTTTTATCTCATCAAGTTTGCCAGGGGCGTGCGCTGCTGTCTTGAGCATCTTTTCATAAAGAGCAGGAACAGGTGCTTGGTGGTCTAACTTATATGATCCTGCCTGATTTGTATTCTCAAGCATTGAGATAAGATAATTGTCACTCAGAATGAAAGTGATATATATGATGAAATCACCTTTATTTCTGATTATGCTATTGGCTATCATGCTTTCCCGGTTATCAGGCATATTCTCTGTATCTATCTTGATAACCCTTCTAAGGCTAGTTTCTGCGCCAGTAACTCGGATAATGTAAAACTCTGACAACTGTAGAAGATCAAGGTTATCAAACCTGATGGCTGCAGCAAGATTCTGCTCCATGCTTGGTTTCATTAGAGGAGAGATAAACACATTATCACTCTGATGATAGCCTGTAAATGATAACTCCACAGAATACTGGTCTCCTGACTCAAGCACTTTAGCACTACTTATTAACCTGCAGATTGCCTTGATAATCACATCCAGATTTTCTGTGTCTGGAGCAGGCGGTTCAGCTTCGGACTTTAGCTCTACTCTTTCAAATGGACTGTTCCTGTCATCGGTTCCAAAGATGTCTTGTTTGAATGCTTGGACATTCAGATTCCTTCTTTTTCCTGTGAGTTTAAGCATGAACTCGATATTCCCATTAACAGCGTTAAGTGTAGCATTCAAGGAACCGATATATAGCTCGCTATCAGAGTATTTGGTCTTTAGATACAGTTTAGCATGAATATCCTGACTTTGCTTGTCATCATTATCACCTTCGCTGAGGCTCTCTTCGCCATCAATGACCATATCCTTCATAACATATAAGTTAAATCTGGATACATCTTCGGGCTTGAGCTTAGCTAATTCTGTTTTGCGGGTGATGAGTGTGTTAGGCTGCGAACTGGTAAGAGCAAGTGTATTAAACTCAGAAACTATTTTGCTACTCAGAAATGGCGAGATTATCAGCATTTCGTTGTATGATTTGAACAGCCCGCTTTGTGCCTTGCTATAACCGGAGATTCCCACAGGACAGAAGCTGAAATCAGTGTATATCTTGCTCTCAAGCTGAAATTCTACATTCTGGAGTTCAGTGCTTAGACTCGATAGTGACTTCTTTTTTGTCTTATCCATATCGCTACGATTTACATGTTTTGTTAAAGCAATTAGAAAGTCAGATAATGGTTTGGTTTTATCGCTGTTCGCTGCAGATACAGGCTTTCCTTCAATACAAACTGATACATCCCAACTGCGGTCAAAAGTCAGATTACGGCTTAGCACCACACACCGGTACAGAGTATCTTTCACTGCATTTTCATACTTTACCACCCAAAGCTTGGGATGGAAGGATTTTCTGTCCTGCATCACAATTTCTACCACCATCTTTTCCAGAAGGAGGTGTAGTTTGTTCGACATTCCGGGAGCCTTGATCTGACCAGCCTCGCAAAAGATTATCAGTTTATCGGATGTCTTTCTAAGAGCTTCGAGCAGATAGAGCGGGTTATCCTTTAATGCGCTATCGGTGCTTTCTGATAAGCCCAGAGCTATGCATGCTCCGATGAGAGCATCCAGGTCAAGTGAGTAGGTAGTCCCGACTGCAAAAACTGTTTCATATCCAGCGGGAGGAGCGAGTATCTGGCTGTAATCTAAACGGTCACTGCTTGGTTTAAACATTATCTGCTCCCAATCCATCAAATATGTCTCTTATTAGTCTCTGGGCATTGGTAAGCCTGTATTGAAGCTTGCTGATGCCTACCCACCCCTTAAAAGTAAAATCATCTCTGTTATGCAGCTTAGATCTGGCCTTCCCCTTAAGGTCAATTTCTCTATTGATAACAAGATGATCCAGCCTCTCGATATCATCCTTTTGCATGGCAAGTTGGCAATCATACAGAAACCTGTTGAGTTTCATGTTTCTGCCCAGCAGAAGGAATATCAGATTCAAATCAATACTCGCATGTTGCATAATCCCAACATGCCAATTGTCCCACTTCATGAGAATGTCACTGCTTTCTCCCTTGGATAGGATCACGTTGTATCTTAGATGGGTACCATATATGAAATCAGCAAATTGCTTTGCCAGCAAGAATTGATTCTGGAGTCTTACGGGGAGTCTATGCTGAACACCTTCTATATGGTCAAATTCTTGAATGGCTAAGAAATCATGCTCATTTTCCATAAGAACATAGCTCAGCATTGAGGCTGGGCAGGATGATACAATCTGATTCTTTAGATACACCGCTTCTTGACTACTTAGTTTAATGCTCAGATTTTCTTTCCATTGATCTGGTATGTCAGGGAGTCTCCAGAACCTACCTAAAAGCTCTCCAGATACTGCATCTTTATCATCCCCATCTATCTCGTCATCTTTAGCTCTGATACTACCCTGATCTTTAAGTTTCTGCTTTCTGGTTTGCAGGATACATATAACTTTGGCATAATCATAGATCGACATTCTGTCTCCAGTGAATATGCGAAAGGTACTGATTCCATTCCAGTAAACATCCGATGGCTTGCGTTTCAGTGCTGACCCTGCACGGGTTCCGATAACCCCTACCTCTCCACTTTTCTCTAGTATTGCACCTATTTCCGTTTCTTGTTTGTGCAGTATATCAATTAGTAACTCTGCACTGCTAACCTTCAGACGTTCAAGTTCGTAAAGAAGATAGGGTACAATTAGGAAGTACTTAGCTCGGGTCTGGATAGTTGAAGTACCTGGGAAAAAGATATTGGAGAATACA
>JAVEUB010000120.1:0-8256 GCA_034005785.1 Cloacimonas sp. (SeqCode)
AATGAATATGCACCTGTCTCAAGCCTGTGCTATATTTATCTAACAGCATGTTTTCCACCGTGTTAGAGATCACATGTCCGCAATCGACACTGATTTTACCATCTACAGCAATGGTCATATTTACCGTGAAATATGGTCCAAAACGATGGATGCCAATTTCGTCTATCCTCAGCACTCCTGACACGTTTAACGCTAAGGCGCGCAGTTCCTTACCAAACTCGCCATCGGGAACACTATCCATCAATTGGCTGGAGGAATCCATCACAATCTCGATTCCTGTTTTCACGATATAAATGGCAACAATCGCACCTGCTGCAGGATCCATCCAGTAGTAACCCATCCGCCCCATAATAACACCTACAACCACGGCTGCAGAAGCCATGATGTCATTCAGGTGATCGTTAGCCAGGGCTTTAAGGGTGGGATTGTGGGTTTTGCGGACATTCGTACGCGTGTAATAATATAGATACATCTTCAAAGCCACGGTGCACAGGGCAATAACTAACGCCCATACGGAGGCTGATTGACCAGTTTCGGTGTGTGAAAAAAGCTCGTAAACATTGTTTATAGAGCCCCAAAAGATTGCTATACCTGTGCTTAGAATAAATGCCCCAACCACAATGGCGGAGATAGATTCTAACTGGCGATGCCCATAAGGGTGTTCTGCATCTGCGGGTTTTTGCGCATGATGCATGAATATTTTTACAGCAATGTAATACACTACATCGGAAGTGGAATTGATACCATCGGCAAGCAGAGCCGGGCTGTGTCCAATAATCCCGATGCTTGTTTTTAGCAGCGAAAGGAGGATGTTCGTGTACAGCCCAAGGTTTACAGTTAGGCTGGTAAGTTTGTCGCGTTCGCTAATCACGATGCACCCGTTTCCATAAGATCAATCAAATCTAACTTGGGAAATTTCTCCCGCAGTTTGTTGCGCAGATAATCAGCATCTATGGCAGGCGCTCCAAAACCTTGAGCATTGATGGTTATCCCCTTTATTTTGAAGGGGATAAGGCACTGCACTTGGTGGCTGAGAGTAAAACGCTCCAGCTCAATACTGCTTAGCTTGATGCTTTCCGGATGACGAAAAACAAGCTGCATCGGCTTTAACAAATTGCTAAGCCTTTGATGTACATTATCTGTATATGCTCCAGGGATATAGATAGTGTGTGGCTGAGGCTCTTGATTAAGTAGATTTTGCAGTTGCTTCTCGTACCCAAGCAGGGATTTTATACTGGTTGCTTGCCACTTATCCGAGTAATTAAGCAAAATCTCTTCGCTGTTTAATAGCTGAAGCTTGCTTGTATCATGTGGCAGTGCGTAAACCTGAATCTCTGAGAGCTTTAGCAATCTTGATAACTCTGCAGAAACAGCTTCAAGATTCCCAAAGCTCGCCCCTATCACCAAAACTATGGCATCAAGCTGATCGCTTAAAGCTATGGATTTACGATCCAGAGAGCCATCAATCAGAACTTTGTCAGCCCCCAAGGTATGCAACTTTTTTGCGCAAGCTATTTGCTCGGCAACGTTTTGCGGTCCGCCAATTTCTGTGTGCAGAGGCTGTTCGGCTCTGGCAATCCAAAGCGGTTTTCCCCCGCTTAGCCAAGTGGTTTTGCTTAAGATGGTAAGCCCTGTGCCATGGGCGTCGATACACTGTGCATCTGCGCAGAATATTGACCCGGCAGCAAGTTCTACACGCGGCTTAGGGGTTTTATAAAGCAAATCTTTGGCTTCACCATCGTGACCAGTGCTCATAACTCCCCACTTGTAGCTAAACTGCTGCATGATCGCGTTTAACAGTGTAGTTTTACCAGCATTTTTACAGATTCCCACGATTGCCAGGTTTTTATAGCAAGCGTGGGTAATCCAAGGCATGAACATTGTAATTATTCCTTACGGTTTTCGGCGCAGATTGCGCTTTGTCTCCGCAGGCCCCAAGGAAACTTGTCCACCCCGCATCAGAGCCATAATCCCTTCATGAGATTGATGTTCTGTAGCACACTGCGCACGGTATCTATCTTCTTCGTTGGCGGTGAAGCCAGGTTCGGTATATGCAGTTATAAAGCCTTCATAATTACGCAAAATGATGCGTCCTGGCATTTGCGAGATCAGATAATTGGGCATTACCGGTATTTTTCCTCCACCACCAGGGGCATCAACCACAAAGGTTGGCACGCAAAGTCCGGAGGTGTGCCCACGCAGGGATTCGATGATCTCGATTCCTTTAGATACGGGCGTGCGGAAATGGGCAATACCCTCAGAGAGGTCACACTGATAGATGTAGTAAGGGCGCACACGGTTTTTAACCAAGCCATGCACCAGCGCTTTCATCACATCCACATTGTCATTTATACCTTTTAGCAGCACAGATTGGTTGCCCAAAGGGATACCTGTTTCGGACAATCTGGCTAAAGCATCAGTAGCTTCTGGAGAAAGCTCGTTAGGATGGTTGAAATGCGTATTCAGCCACACAAATTTGTACTTACGCAAAACATCCAAGAGACTATCAGTAATACGTTGCGGCAAAACAACCGGTAAACGAGAGCCGATACGCACGATATCCACATGCTCAATCTGGCTAAGCTGCCCCAGCACATAATCCAAGCGCGCATCGCCAAGCGTTAAAGGATCACCGCCACTAAGGATAACATCCCGCACTTCCTTGTGCTGGCGGATATATTCCAATGCTTTTTCCACATTTTCTTCTGGCATGGGGGCATCCTTCTCTCCAGCTTTACGGCGTCTGGTGCAGTGCCGACAATACATTCCGCATTGGTCGGTTAACAACAGCAGCACGCGGTCTGGATAGCGATGCGTCATACCAGGAACAGGAGAATCGGCATCTTCGTGCAATGGATCTGCCATGTCGCTGGCGGAAAAACTACTTTCAGCAATGCGTGGTATAGCTTGCAAACGCACTGGGTCATGCGGATTTGAATGGTCGATTAGCGATAAATAGTGCGGAGTTATAGCCATCCGAAAGGAAAAGCCGCTGGACTTAGTAACCGCTTCCTCTTCGGGTTGCAGTACAATATACTTACGCAATTCGTCAAATGATGTGATGCGGTTTTGCAGTTGCCAATGCCAATCGTTCCATTGCTCGCTGCTGGCAATGCTCTTAATATCGATAATCTTGCTCATAATTACTCCTTGATTTAGTCTGTGTAACGCTCTTTGAACAGCTTCATTAACACAGGGTTGCGGCGTAAAAGATCAAGCGAGATTTCTGCATGGTGATGTGCATAGCCATTCCCCAGAATCATATCTACATCAGCACCAATACCTTCGGCGCCAAGGGCGGCTTTAGTAAAGGACGAAGCCATGGAGAAGAAATATACTAAGCCGCGGTCTTTACAAGCCATTATTGACGGTAGCTCGGTATCTTCCACATTTACCACGTTGATTACCACATCAGCCATTTTGCCGTTGGTAAGGCGTTCCACTTCTTTTTCGATGGTGATGGCATCTGTAGCGCTGGCGATTATCACGTCCGTGCAGCCAGTATCCAAGCAAGTTTGTACGTAGTTTTCATTACGGACGATGCCGATTACTTTGCCACATACTCCAGCTCGTTCACGCGCTATTGCATTGCACAAAACACCGCTTTTGCCATTAGCACCCAGGATTACTACTGTGTCACCAGGCTGAACCAGACGCTCAGCTTGTGCAGGAGCACCAGCTACGTCCAGCACAGAAAGAGCCAGATTTTCGTCCATATCATCCGGAAGCTTGGCATAAATACCGCTGCTGAAAAGAATTGCCTGCCCTTCGATTTCCACCTGGTCTTTATCTAAAAGTACACGCTTTACTTGTGTGATTTTTAAAGGAGTTAAAGACAACGAAACCAAGCTGGCAACCATATCGCCAACTTTTATGGCTTCTTTTTGTTCAAATTTATCGCCGATAGCAGCTACACGCCCGATGAGCATTCCACCCGAGCCGGTATCTTCGTTTTTATGCTTGCCGGTGCGGTTAGTAAGGTCAATTGCATGCTCTGCGAAAGCTTTTTCCATGTCGGTGTGACCCTGGGCTTTCAGTTTATTTTTAATCTGATGAAACGATGCAGAATCTACATTCAAGCGGATCACGTCAATTAGCATTTCGTTATCCCATATCTCTGTCATGTCATTGTTTAGCACTCTTGCTGGTTGGGGCAACACTCCTTTTGGTTCTATTACCCGATGTGTTCCGTAACGGCATCCGCCAGTTTTCATGTTTTCCTCCCGTAGGGTATCTATTTTATTTTTGTTCAAATACGTAGCTGTGACTATCCATGATTTTCCAGAGGGGAGAAATGTCAAGCTTTTATAGGCAGGCATTCCCCCATTTTTTCCTGTCATTCCTGCGGAGGCAGGAAAAACAATGAAAGAACGGAAACAAAGCAAAAAGTGGCGGAATTCCTGTTTATAGGGACGTGCTGGGGCAATCAGCGCATTGATTCAATAGTTTCCTTGGCTTTGGGAACCGCATCATACAAAAACTTGTTCGTTTCACAGGGGAAATCTGCACATTCAGCACAGCTTTGATACCCTTTTCCATCCACACAGGCTCGGATGGGGCATTTGTCGCACCAGCCAAAATGTGCACCCTCACTCATACAACCATCGCAGGCAATGTCTTTAGCGGTTAGCTCAGCATTATAGTTTTTGCTCCAGCGGATAGCAATGTCTTTCTTCTTATCTTCATCATGCTCCTGATGCGCCAGATAGCATTCACAGTTGTGGCATTCCAGGCCACAGGCAGAAATGATCTTTGTCATGTTAGCTCCTTTCTTTGTTTCCCGCAGATTTTCGCAGAAAAAAAGCACTGATTCTGCAGATTATTTTGTCTCACACAGATTTCACAAATTTCACAGATTATTTAGACAGGATTTAGCGAACTCGCTTAACTTTAGCTCTTTTACTCTTTTACTCTTTTACTCTTTAGCTCTTTTACTCTTTTACTCTTTTACTCTTTTACTCTTTTACTCTTTGTGAATTTTTTTTTGCTGGATATATCTATTTTACTAAGCAGTTAATCTTGGCATTATGCTAATAGTTTAGGGTACAGATTTGTAGGATCAGAATCCTACACTACTTTAAAATCCGTTCCATTGCCGCTAAAGACCGTTGCGAATACATCTGTTTCTTCTCTTTTTTTTCCCGGGGTTCATTTTCTAAGCGGGGAAGAATACCAAAATTGGCATTCATCGGCTGAAACTTCCCGTCTTTAGGAATGCACAAATGCCGCCAAAGCTGTCCGATTATCGTTTCTTCGGGTAGCATTTGCAGCCCTTCCGCTATTGCCTTTGCCACTAATACGCCACTGGCGATACACTCCACATAGCCTTCCACTCCTGAAAGCTGCCCTGCCAGATACAAATGTGGCATCTGCTTGAAGCTGAAATCGGGATTTAGCACTGCCGGTGAATGCAAAAAAGCATTCCTGTGAATCGAGCCGTAGCGCAGAAATTCTGCTTGTTCCAAGCCCGGAATAAGACGAAAGATATCTTTTTGTGAACCGTAACGCAGCATGGTTTGGCAGCCCACCAGGTTATACGAGGTGCGGTCGGCATTTTCTGCCCTAAGCTGCAATACGGCAAATGGTTTCTTGCCTTCCGGTGTTTCCAGTCCCATAGGCTTTAGCACCCCATGCCGTAGCGAATCAATTCCACGCCTGGCAATTTCTTCGATAGGTATGCAGTTTTCATAGTAGGTAAATTTTATGCCAGCGAAAAACTCGTTCTCAAACTCATGTGCCTCATGCTTTTCACCCTCCAACAGCGCAGCTACAAAGCTGTAGTATTCTTCCCTGGTGAAGGCACAATTCAGGTAATCCGCATCACCCTTATCGTAGCGGTCTTTTTTATATACTTTGCTGTAATCGATACTGGCAGAATCAATTATCGGCGCTATGGCATCGAAGAAATACAGATGTTCTTCTCCCAGGGCACCGCGCAAAGAACTCATCATGGCATCCGAAGTCAACGGACCTGTAGCCAGAATTGCTATTGTATCAGGCAGTTGTGTAACTTCCTGGCGGATTACCGTGATGTTGTTTTGCTGCGCTATTGCCTCTTCCACTTTTTGGCTAAACAACAGCCTGTCCACAGCCAAAGCATGACCCGCAGGTGCTGTGCAACTTTCCGCTAACTGCAGTAAATGCCCACCCAGGGATTTAATCTCTGCCTTCAATAAACCAGAAGCGGTGTCCAGACGTGTGGATTTTAGCGAATTGCTGCAAACCAATTCAGCCAGATACTCTGTAGTATGTGCCGGAGTGTTTACTAATGGACGCATTTCGTACAGTGAAACCTTCCAGCCAGATTCAGCAAGGCACAAAGCAGCCTCACAGCCTGCAAGACCTCCACCGATGATAGTTATTCTTTTTTCCATATAATAAACCAAAGCTAAAAATGAGCTATGCACGTCAAGTAAATTCGGGGCATCTTAGCAGGCATTCTCACTTTCTGTCATACCCGCCTCCGAGCTTGTGTGAAAACTCTTGTCATACCCGCGGAGGCGGGTATCCAGCCCATTTACAAGTTCTGTAAGAACGGAAGATAATCATATATATATCAATGCTTTAATAGTGACATCTCTAACGGGATTTATTAGGGCTGGATTCCCGCCTCCGCGGGAATGACAGAAGGTTTTGCAGTTTTCGCACAAGCTCTTCCGCGGGAATGACAGAAGGTTTTGCAGTTTTCACACAGCCTCCTCCGCGGGAATGACAGAAAGTGGGTGGATGATCGTGATCTTAGCAGGCATTGCTATTGACAGGATAGCAACTTGTAAAACATTGCTCTTCCAAAGGAGATCTCGGCATGCGCTTAGCGAACTTAAGCCCCAGCGAAAAACGAAGTACGATCCTGCTTTTAGCAGCAGCGCTGTTTAATGGAGCAGTACAAAGCCTTGGGCAAACTCAGGATATTATTGCCCGCAAAGCTCTGCATGCTCAGGATTGGCAACTGATGTTGATGACGATGATCTGGCCTATCTCCAATTTCCTTTCCATCTGGTGGGGTAGGATTTTTGAGCAATCTGCCCATAAATCCCGCTATTTTCTTGTAGCCGGTGTTACTGGACGCCTAACCTTGGTTTATGCCATCTGGATTACCACCATGAACGAATATCTGGTGCTTTTAGCTTTGCTTTTTTCAGCAAACTCGTTGTTGATTCCGGCTCAGAACAGCATCTACCAAAAGAACATCAATGTAAATCACCGTGCCAAAGTGTTTGGCTACACCATCAGCCTGGGCATGCTTGTTTCCGTAGTGTTTACTTTTTTCAGTGGCAGATTGCTGGACGTTCATGAACAGAGTTTTCGCTGGATTTTGGTTGTAACCGGGCTTTGTGGATTTGTTAGCTCGGCAATCCTATCCTTCATCCGCATCCAGGAAGAGCCAGGATTTCTGAAGCGCCCCAAAGTACTTTGGCGTAAGCAGTTGCTTGATCCCATCCACCGCACTTTAAGCCTGCTAAAAGAAAACAAACAGTTTTCCTCTTTCGAGCGCAGCTTTTCGATCTACGGCATGGGGTTCATCATGATGCAACCGATAATCCCAATTTATCTGGTGGATAAGCTGCATCTTAGCTACACCAGCAACTTTCTGGCTAAAGGTGTTATCTCCCAATTAGGCATGCTGCTGCTGTCGCCACTTATTGGTAAATTGCACGACCGCATGCATCCTTTCCGCTTTATCAGCGCTGGTTTTGCCTTGCTGATGGTGTTTCCTTTGCTGTTTGTGCTGTCATCCCTATGGGCGGGTGAAAGCGTTATTCCAGTAGTGATTGTGTTTGTTGCTTATCTGATTTTTGGGGTGGCGATGACGGTGGTAAACGTTTCCTGGAACATGAGCAGCATCTATTTTGCGGGAAAGGATGATGCTTCTATGTATCAGAGTGTGCATGTTACTATGACAGGGATTCGGGGTTTGATTGCCCCTATTCTTGGCTATACTCTACTGAAAGTGTTCAATATTACCGCTGTTTTTGTGGTGGCAGCAGGATTTTTGGGGTGCGCTGCAATAGTTAGCTATATGGACTATAAGCGCTTGCGGTCTAAGGATTTGCCGATAACTTTGTAACATAGAACGCAGATGACGCGGATTGTTATGATTTACGCGGATTCATGTTTTTAACCCGAGAACACCGAAAACACCGAGAGAAAGATTATAGAACGCAGATAACGCGGATTGTTATGATTTACGCGGATCAAGAAAAAGGTAGCAGATGAAATCCTCTGCTTTTACATGAAAACGAAAATTCGGCTACC
>JAVEUB010000121.1:0-8195 GCA_034005785.1 Cloacimonas sp. (SeqCode)
GTTTCTCCAGTCGATAGTGCCTATGCCAAGCATGGTTAAAGAACTAACCCGAGGAATGGGTAAATTAAAGTAATAATAGCGCATCGCCTGACGTATTGCCACAGGATCAGGATGTCCGCCATTGAACTGATCAAAGATATCGCTTTGTAATACCACCCTGCTGCGCACGCCATATACATCCAGATACATCTGCGCCAGAACTTCGGCTTTGGCAGCAAATTCGTTCGGAGTGACAATGATGTTATCCACCTGGCTGGCATCAGCGGTAAGATCGGTAGGATTAACCATTTGAACCACCGCCGGGCTATAGGCTTCGGAGGGTTTTAAGAGATAATAGGCTGTGGTTTGGGTTCCGCTGGAAACAAACAACTGCCCTTGTAACGGCACTTGCTGCACATCGTAAAGGCCATTAGTGCGGAACAGCTGCGTGTTTGAAAGGTCGCCACTAAGATTGAACTGATACGCGTAATAACCCGTTGAGTCTGTGTGTTTAAAAACCTTCTGGGTAGCACCCTTAGTTAGGTTTTGCTGGTAGGACAAGCTATACCAATCAAAAAAGAGATTGTCGGTTATGCTGCGAATAACCTTAATTCTAATGGTGTTTATGCCATTAATCAGCCCGGTTACCTGCATGTTAAACGTGTAGTAATCTGTTCCGTACCAGGTAAAATTTAGCGACCCGGTGTTAGTATTACTGATTAGCCACGTACCATTTACCTCCACGTTGATAACATGTAGTGAATCACTGGAAACCTCTTCTTTGCGAATGCGGAAACTGAGATTCTGACCAGTGGAACCAGCTACATCGCTAAGCTCTGTCTGCAACTGATAATCTGAAGTGCTGTTGCCAAACCAGCGTGCGCCAAACCAGGTAAAACCAGTATCTTCCCTGCGCTGGCTTTCACTTTCCACGTGCTTGATAGCAGGTGTGCTGTTTTTTGACGTCTGATAATATGTTTCAGCCAGCGGTTCGTACATTCTGAGTGGCGGAGCAGGTAGATTCTGCGCAAAACTAAGCCAGAAAACCTGATTTTGGGAGTATGGATTGTAAAAAAGCGGATCGCTCTGCACGGCTGTGTTTTGCTCGTAAGCATCGCGTGAACTGCCATAGAACAGGATGTAATCTTCAGCATCAAAGCTGCCGTCGGCTTCACCTGCTACCTGGATGGGTATTTCTCTGAACTCTGAGCCTTCTTGCACTACAGAATTGTACAGCACTTTACCCGAAGTGCTAAACATCCTGAATTGACGGGGGTCGATATCCTCCAAAGGGAAACCGCTAAGCTGAGCAGGGTCGAGCCTGTAGATGCCATCACGATTGGTTTCGATGCGCATCCAGTAATCGCTGTTGCCAAAGGGAGCGTAGTTTATCGTTTCTCGCGTTTGGTTTTGCCAATATTTGGCTTGCTCGTTGTTCAGGATTTGCCCCATGATAATATCTGAGGCGGGGTCGCTAAGCACACTCGCACGGTAGTTTAGGTTACCGCTTAGCACTATTTTTATCACCAGCTTTGTAGTAACCTGCAAGCCGGTTTGACCATTGTAGCTGAAAGGGTTTAGCTTGAAGGGGATAAACTCATAGCCACGGAAGTTCACCTTTTCAAGTGCCTCTACAGTTTGCACCCTGGAAGGCTGATATTTTCCACTATCTGCCTGATAGGTATATTCACTAAGCTCATCTTTCATATTTATAGCAGGTACGGGCAACAGCCTTGAAGGCAGTTCCACGGATGAGCTTTGGCTTTCCAGAATACTAAATGTGAATTCCCCGGAGGGGGGAATGCCTATTTTAAACTCGTCGTAAGGAATCAGCGGAGCACCCGAAACCGAGCTATAATCCATATCCTGCGCAGAAAGGCGGGTAAAATCGCCTTCGGGCACCAAAACCCAAGGCTCAGTGGTGTATTCTACAACAAGCTCTGCTCCGCGTTGGCTTAGCAGGCTTATTTTGCCAATTAGCAAAGCGCTGAATGCCAGTGCCAGTGCCAGGCTAAGTGCGCGCTTCATCTCAACCCTCCCGGGGTTTAAAGATGCGTTCCAAAGCGTAAATCAGTCCATAAAAAACAGCCATGAAAATGAAAATGCCCAGCATACCCTGAACCATCATCCACAGCGAATATTGCACGTTATACATGGTAGATGCGATTATCGTAAACATCATTTAGTCCTTTGTTAAAGGTGATAAGATCGGTTAGCCTTGATCATCATGCTGCGATAAAGCTGCTCGCACAAGATCAGGCGTGCCATACGGTGTGTAAATGTAAGCTTGGAAAGGGCAAGGCAGCTATCGGCACGTTCTTTCACGCTTTCAGCAACCCCAAAAACCCCGCCTATCACAAACACCAGATTCCTTATATCAGATATACTAAACAAAAAGTCAGCGAATTCAAGCGAATTTTTCTGCAAACCTTTTTCATCTAACAGGATCAAATAATCATCCCGATCTATCCTTTTTAGTATTGTGAGGGCTTCTTTCTGCTTTACGGCTTCAGGATTTCCCATGGTTTTGATGCTGGTATCAGCCAATTCTATCACTTCGATATTGGCAAAGGGGGTTAGTCTTTTCAAATATTCGTCGATGCCTTCTTTTAGCCAGGCATCTTTGGTTTTGCCGATCTGAATAATGGTGATTTTCACTTATCTTAAGCTATTGTAGCCAGTCCCATGGCCATGCACAGCATTTTCGTTTCTGCATCATCGGCGCGGGATGGAATTAGGATGGGTACCTTGGTGCCCATCACCACATGCGCCACTCTGTAGTGGCAATAGTATGTAAGCAGTTTACCGAATATGTTTCCAGCCTCGATACTGGGTACGATAAGAATATCTGCCTCACCACCCACAGGAGAAGTTATCCCTTTTATTTTTGCCGCTTCAATATCCACAGCGTTGTCAAAAGCCAGGGGTCCTTCGATTATACAACCGGTTATTTGGTTACGTTCATTCATCTTGGCTATCAAGGCTGCATCAATGGTAGATGGCATTTTGGGGCTAACTGCTTCCACCGCTGATAGTAGCGCAACTTTGGGATTGGGGTTCCCCAGGGCATGAGCAACTGTAACCGCGTTTTTAATGATGGCAATCTTTTCAGAAAGCTCTGGCAGGATGTTTATCCCCCCATCGCTCATCAGTTTTAGTCCCGAGGGATGTTCATAGGCAAGCACATCAGAGATAACTTCGCTGATACGTAAACCTTTCTCTTTATCCAGCACTGCTTTAAGCAGCACAGATGTATCAGTTTTACCTTTCAGGATCAAATCTCCGCGGCCTTCTTTTGCCAGGGCTACTGCTACGGCTGCGGCTTTTTTTAAGTCGCTGCCTGTATCCACGATCTCGAAGCTGTCTGCCAGATCGGGTGCTAACTGCTGCAATAATTGCACAATAGCTGGTTTGTCACCCACCAGAATACTCTCTGCCAGGTTTTCACGCTTGGCCAGAATTGCGGCATCAAGCACAGATTCTGTCTGCGCTGCAGCGATTATCACGGTGCCTTTGCGGTTTTGTTTCACATGGCTCAGCAGTTCGTCAAAGTTCTTAAACATCGCTTGTTAGCTCCCTTTATAATAGATTATTTAATGATAGTTTTCGATGAATTCATCCACGAAAGCATCTTCTTCGGGTTTAATCTCGTGCAGAATCTTCTTGAGTGCCTCTTTTTGTATTTGCCGAACCCGTTCGCGGGAAAGCCCCATCACATCAGCGATCTGGGCAAAATTGCGCGATTCGTGTGATTCATTCAGTCCAAAGTAAGTACGGATAATATCTGCCTCGCGGGAATCCAGCTTGCTTATGGCATTTTGGATCCGCTGCTGCATGCGTTCCTGATAATACAGGGCTTGCGGATCTACAGCATCTTTATCGGTGAGCAAATCCTTGGAGGTGAAATCCTGATGATCATTGGTGAACAATATCTCGTCAAATGAGCTGGTTTCAAGGATTTGCCCCCTTAGTTGATTTATCGATTTCTCCGTGATATTCATGCGTTCGCTTAGCTCATCTGTTGTGGCTGTTTCCCCTGTTTCGGTAAAAATCCTGTCCGAAGTTGCCTTAACCCGGTGTGCAGCACTGGATTTGCCCATTGGCACTCTAATCAGCGAGCTTTTTTCGCTAACTGCCAGCATAATCCGCTGTTTTATCCACCAGATGGCGTAGGAAATCAGTTTGATATCCTTATCGGGATCGAACTTCTCAATAGCTTTAATCAGCCCGATATTGCCTTCGCTGATTAGCTCCGAGAGTGACAAACCTCGGTTCTGATAGCGTGAGGCGATTTTCACCACAAACTTCAGATTGGCTTGAATCAGCTTGTTCATGGCTTCGGCATCTCCGGCACGGGCTTTGATGCCCAATTCATGCTCTTCTTCACGGGTAAGGGTTTTATATTTTGAAATCTCGCCCAGGTAATTCTGTAAGGCTTTATCCGAAAAAACGCTTTCTCTGCGATTCATATATACAATTCCCTCCGTACCTATTTGAGCGGAAGCACTTTACGGGGATTGATCGCCTTCCCCTTCAAGCGGTATTCAAAATGCACATGCGAGCCTTGAGCGTTGCCCGTAGAACCAACCGTGGCAATCTGTTGCCCCTGTTTTACCACATCACCCACACTAACCATATTCTTTTCGTTATGCCCATACACGGTCATCACAAAATCGGGATGCTCGATAACCACTACATTTCCATAAGCACCTTGTACACCTGAATATACAACTGTGCCATTTAGCACAGCATAAATTGGTGTACCCTGTTTAGCTCCCAGATCAATACCCTTATGCGGACGTCCATTTCGCAAACCATATTCAGAAATAACCTTGCTCTCAGCCGGCATAATCAGATCGGTGCGTATTTTATCGCGCTTTTCCACTTCCTCTTCGGTTAATAGAGGTGTAGGTTTTATGCTGCTGGCAGGACGCGGAGTTCCAGCCAAATAAATTCTTTGTCCCACTTTTAGATCATTGGAACTCATGTTATTTAGCTTCATCAGTTCTTCCACTGTCATGCCGTTATTGGTGGCAATGCGGAACATAGTATCTTTTTTCTGAACGATATAAACGCGCTCTATCACCACTGTATCAGCTTTGGCAGGAACAACTGGCCAGGGAGTTTTTATAACAGGTTTTTTGGGTTCTTCTATGGGAGCACGGCCGCTGGGGTTTTTGATGATGAGCCTGTCTCCGGGATGAATCTGCACCGAAACATCGGCAAAACCGTTCCACTCCAGAAGTTCTGGCAGCGAAATACCGTTATTCAGGGCTACCCGATAGAGATTATCTTTGGCTTTAATGGTATAATAGTAGTCCTCAGTCATGGATGTGGGTGGCGGTAAAACCTCTTTTGGAGCAGGGTTTACGTCTGGAGTTTCAACCGCAGGAGGTGAAACTGTTGCCCCAGGAGTGCTTACGGGAGGAGGAGGCTTAACGGCAGGTTTGGCTGGAGGTTCTGCCTTGGGCGGAGTAGCCGCCTTTTCGTTACTGATAATTATTTTCTGACCTATTGAGAGGTTGTTGCTTTGCAGCTTGTTCAGCTTCATTAGCTGATCTACGGTGGTGCCGTATTTTTTGCTAAGGTTATACAGGGTATCACCTTTTCTCACAGAGTGAACCTGCTGCGCTGCCGGCAGTATTGCCGGAATAATCAGCATGATCTGTAACACTACCAGCCAGATAAATCTATTTAATTTCAAAATCATGATACTTCTTTGCACTTTCCAGTTTATTTACTTCCAGATCGTCCACTCGGCCATGATGCGGACCACAGCTTATGGCCATCTGAAAGCCTTCTAAGGCGTACTCATCTGCCTCGGCAATAATCTTCACCGAGCCATCTGCAAGGTTGCAAACGTAACCGCAAACACCGTGTTCAAAAGCAAGCTGTTGCACGAACCAACGGAAACCAACTCCCTGAACACGACCACGGGCATATAATTCCCAAGTTGCCATACTACACACCTTTAGAGTATTTTACCTTCATAATTGATGAGCCGTTATTTGTCAAGGATTCGTTTTTGGGTACTGGAGTGTGGGAGTGTTCGGTGTTTTCGGTGGTTAATAGAAGATTTGAGATTGGGAAAGGTTGTACAGGAGGATTGCCCTGCTACCATTACGCTATCATTGGCCTTTCATTGTGGATGCCATGGACAATGCACCCGCAATGCTAAGGCAATGCGAACAAGGAAGGAACACTGGTTTCAGAGCTTGTGCCACATGAATGTGGCAGAACCAACGGGCTGAAGCCCGTGTTCCGACCTTCCCACACTCCAACACGCCAACACGCCCACACTCCAACACGCCAACACGCCAACACTCCTTGTCTATTTAAAATACAAATTTGCCTATTTGGAATAAATAATGCTTTATAACTATTCATGGTTAATCTGTGCCTGCTGAAGCTGACAGTTTTATATTGAACAAATGCCTATATAGAGGAGACTAAAATGAAACGCAGTGTACTTTTTGTTTTACTCTGGCTTGCCTTGGTGCTATTATGTGCTCAGGAGTCGGTGCTACTTCGCAGTTCGCAACATCTTGCTTTTGATGGCGTCACTGTGCAGCTTCCCAATGCCACCACCCTCGTTTTTTGGAACGATACCAGCAGCGGTACTTCGGATATTTATGCGCAGAAGCTTGGCTCTGAGGGTAACAGCTTGTGGGCTACAGCCAGGCCAATCGTTAGCCAACCCCTGGATCAAAGAATTATCGAGGCAGTTTACACTTCCGATGCCAGTGTAATTCTTCTTTATATGGATTTTCCCGTTGGAGAATATGGCTCAACGCTACGCCTGCAAAAAATCAGCCTGGCAGGCCAACCCTTGTGGAATGCAGAAGGCGTGCACATCGCAGATACAGAATATCCTTCCACAAAAGATCAGATTGCTTTAGTGCCAAACAATGTGGGTGGCGCTTTTGTTACTATTTACCAATCCGGGCTTATTGCCTTTAACTACAATGCTTCAGGAATCAACCAGTGGCCTTTAAGCGAGTTGTTTGCCCTAAGCAATTTCAAGGAATTGCAAGCTCTTAGCGATGGTGATGGCGGGCTGATGATTAATTGCAGCTCGTATAATTATACAGATAAAAATCGCGTGGTTCACCTTGATGCAGCGGGAGACACTGTAGGTAATTTCGATTTTTCCCTGCCTGGTTTGCCTGTTCCCAACCAGTTCAAGATGCTTAGAAACACAACTGGACAATATATCCTCTATACCGCTCTTGATACCGCTGTGGGAATTCAAATAATGGATATCAACGGGAACTTGCTACAACCAGAAATTCTAACTATCCCTTATGCTCTCAGTAATGTTTATCCAAACCAATTTAAGATGATTCCCGTAGCCGATGGCGGTTTGTTTTACTCATACCTTGGCCATGCAGACTATAATGCCTCAATAGCACTGCATCGCTTGAATAGCAACTTACAGCCATTATGGGCGACACCGGTTGTTTATCCAGATTTAGGTAATTGCAACTCTTTCGATCTTGCCATAAACGCTACAAACAGCGCTTGGCTAACCTGGACAAATGGATACCCCGAGTACAATGTTAGTGCAGTAAGAATAAATGCTGACGGCACCAATGCCTTTTCACCTATGCAAATCGGCATTATCAACCAGTACTCAGATAAGCTTGTGATCTTAGTTCAGGCAGATGAGGCAAGTATTGTCTGGAACGATTTGAGGGGTGAAAGGAATGGTCTTTCGATTCAGGTTCTTACCAATAGTGGCGCTCCGCAATTGGCCTCAGGTGGCAGAGAAGTATATTCTGTGCTGAATGGCTCTACAGAGCTATCTGCCTGTAAGAGCTTGAATAACAAGTTTATCTTTGTTTATCGGGATAGTCGTTTTAACTGGCGCGATAAGATTTATTACCAGATTACCAATAATGATCTTGTTCCTCTCTTGGAAGCAAACGGCAACCCCCTAAACCCTGACCCAAGCAATGGAGAGCAGTACCTTGATTGTGTTGCCAAAACCAATAACCGATTATTGCTGCTATACGCTGTGTATCAAGGGAATATGCCCGAGATCTACCTACAAGAAGTTGACGAAAATGGCAATCGCACCTGGCCAGGTAAAGGCTTGTTAGTTACTAACACCCCATCCATAGATATCAATCGTTGCCAGATAAGCCTGGTGAATGATGATGTTCTGGTAACCTGGAACACGTATTCAAGTAGCAGTAAGATCGGAAGAGCACACG